>CACYJP010000027.1 GCA_902774725.1 uncultured Lachnospiraceae bacterium | reverse complement strand
AAGATGTATCTTGGCGATATATATACAGTATCCGTAAACCTTGCCGGACTTCCGGGACTTACACTTCCGTGCGGATATGACAAGAACGGTCTCCCTGTAGGACTTCAGATCCTGGGTCAGACATTTGACGAGAAAAAAATCATTCAGACGAGCATAATAGGAATAATCGCAAATGTTTTTCTTGCGAGCTTCAAAGCGGCCGTAGGGCTGCTTTCTAATTCGGTAGCAATTGTGCTTGATGCGGTAAATAACCTGAGTGACGCGCTTTCATCTATCATAACTATCGTCGGAACCAAGCTTGCAGCAAAGGCTCCGGATAAGGACCACCCGCTGGGGCATGGACGATACGAATATCTGACTGCCATGGTGATCGCAGTTATCGTTTTATATGCCGGACTTACTGCACTTATTGAGTCTGTGAAGAAGATCATTCATCCTCAGACGCCTGACTATTCAACGCTTACACTTGTTGTTGTAGCAGTTGCGGTAGTTGTGAAAATTCTGCTTGGAACGTACGTTAAAAAAACCGGTGAAAAAGTGAATTCAGATTCTCTGGTAGCATCCGGAACAGACGCATTCTTTGATTCTATTATTTCTGCAGCAACACTAGTTGCGGCATTTATATTTATCTTCTCAGGTCTTAGTCTTGAGAGCTATCTGGGTGTCATTATTTCATTGATAATTCTTAAGTCAGGTTATGAGATACTGATGGATACTATAAGTGAGCTGCTTGGAAAAAGAATTGACACTGATCTTGCAAAAAAGGTAAAGTCAACAGTGATTGAATCCTTTGATGAGGTTTCGGGAGTGTATGATCTGATACTTCATAACTATGGTCCTGACAGACTTGTTGGTTCTCTTCATGTTTCTGTCCCTGACAAAATGACTGTCAGAGAGCTTGATAAGCTTGAAAGAAATATAGCAATCAAGGTTTTTGAAGAGACCGGTGTTATGCTTGTCGGAGTATCAGTTTATTCAATAAATACTGAAAGTGCGGAGTCTGCAAAGGTTGAGAAAAAGGTTCGAGAGGTTTGCGGTGCTTACAAGGCTGTGCTTGAGGTGCATGGCTTTTACCTGGACGAGGAGGAGAAGAATTATAGATTTGATGTCATTATCGATTATGATGTGAAGGACAGAAAAGCTATTTATGATAGAATCGTTGCAGAACTGAAGGAGGCCTTCCCTCAGTATGAGATATTTGCAACGCTCGATGCTGATGTATCAGACTAATCATTACTAGACTAATCAATACTAAAGAAGAGGAGACTTTAAAATGCTGGGCAAGATATTTCTGGTTGTTTACATACTTATACAAACAGTTATCTCAGTTATGACAGAAAAACTGATCAGGAAAAACAAACACTACGGAGAGCTCGGAAAACGTACGAGACCATTTCGACTTGCTATATATATATTCTTGGCGGTGCTTCCTGTTTTGGGAGCATTTCTTCCGAAGTGTGGTTTTAAGTATCTTTGTATGAGGTATGGAAATATATGGCTCGGCTTTTTTATTTATTACTCCGGCCTTATGCTTTTTACATCGCTTCTGTTTCTTATCGTTTCGAAGATAAGAAAGGATCCGGAAAAAAAGCTGCTGGGTCATACATTTACCATAGCTGCTATACTTTCGATTGCTGTTACGACCTACGGACTGGTTCATTCACAGCATCCGAAGGTGGTTAATTATGAGCTAAGTGTAAATAAGCAGACGGAGAGTGTGAAGGAACTCAAGGTAGTTCTGATCGCTGATCTTCACCTTAGTGTTAATTCTCGTGTAGATGCTACGGAGAAAATGGTTGAGCTGATAAATGCAGAAAACCCTGATCTGGTTGTTGTGGCAGGTGATATCTTTACAAGTAATTTTGAAGGGCTTAAGAATCCTGAGAAGTATTCAGAGGCTCTCAGTAAAATAAAGTCAAAGTACGGAGTGTATGCTGTATACGGAAATCATGATGTTGACGAGGATCTGTTTAGTGGATTTTCTATTTCGCCGGCGTCAGAGGCGTTCAGAACTCCTGAGATAGAGAAGTTTTGTACTGTCAGTGGATTTAAGATACTCTATGATGAACCGGTTTCGATTGCTGATGGAGAGGTGACTCTTGTTGGAAGAATCGATGGAGAAAAAGCCGGTGATGGAACTAAGGACAGAATGGATGCGGCTACGCTTTTAAACGGAGTTGATAAAACGAAGCCGGTGATCGTGCTTCAGCATGAGCCGATAGAGTTTAAGGATTTAGCTGATAACGGAGCCGATGTGGTTCTTTGCGGACATACACATAATGGTCAGATATTCCCGGGCAATCTCTTCGTTCCTCTTTTCAATGAGAACGGCTACGGAGTGAAGAGGGTTTATGGAATTGATACAGTTGTAACTGCCGGCGTTGGTTACTATGGCCCTCCGATCAGAGTAGGAACTGATAGTGAGGTTACGGTGGTTGATCTTAGGTTTGAGTAGGTTGAGACGATGAATGAACAAAAAGTTATGAGAATTGGCGAATTAAGAAAAAGGAATAGAAGGACGATATTCACTAAGGGTGTTAAGCCATATCTGGTTTTAATTCTCATTGTTTTTCTTTTCTCTTTTCTTGAAATATCAAACTCAGCAGCAACAAATGAGATAGAGTATCTGGATGAGTATTTAGGTCTTGGAACGGTAGATGCTGTTGATGTTGAAGCGGTTCAGGATTACATCGCAGGAATGCCTGTGATCAAAGCTTTACCTGAGGGCTTTGTGAAAAGTACGGTGTTCCATATCGTAAATGATCATAGCTGGATACTAAAATTCCTTGGGAGAAATCGTGGATATGCCGAGAGAAATGTAGGAGAGATGGCTGGTTTTCTTATAGCAGCCTTTATCCTTATAGATATCATTTTTTACCTTTTGATGAAGGTTTTTATAGTTGGACTCAATCGTTACTTTATGGAGGCGAGGCTCCAAAAGAATGTAAAAATCAGGCGAATACTTGCTCCGTTCAGTGATAAGAGATTCACCAAGGTTTTAAAAACTACTTTTTGTTATTATGGAGTTATGTTCTTGTGGTTTCTTACGATTATTGGTGGAATAATCAAGCTCTTTCAGTATTACTTTGTGTTATATATAGTTGCTGAAAATCCAGATGTGACATGGAAGGAAGCAAGAGACCTTTCTAAGGAGATGACGAAGGGCTACAAATGGAAGATATTCTTGATGAATATGTCTTATATATATCTGGGACTGCTGAACTTTTTACCATTTTTTGACTTGTGCGTGTCAACACCTACCATGAACGGTATCGATGCTGAGATGTACTTCTTCCTCAGAAATCGTGATGATATCGACAGATCTCTTTTCATCGAGGATGGATTTAATGAAAAGGCATATGTTGACAGAATAGCAGATGGTGAAAGGGCTGAGGATATTCAGCTTCAGTACAAGCTAAAGGATGTAAGCATCAAGGGAACAAGCTTTGATGAAAATGATAAGTATAGGATCGTTGAGTTTATAATAATGTTTTTCCTGTTCTCCTTTGTCGGATGGCTTTGGGAGGTTGGAATTCATATATATGAGGATCATGCATTTGTAAACAGAGGAACTATGTACGGACCATGGCTTCCGATTTACGGTGCCGGTGGTGCGGGAATTATAGTGTTCCTCAGCCGTTTCAAGAATAACAAGCCAAAGCTTTTTGTTCTTACTATGGTGCTGTGCGGAATACTTGAGTATGCTACCAGTTTCTATCTTGAATTCTTTAAGAATTCAAAGTACTGGGACTATAATGATATGTTCGCCAACATAAACGGCCGAGTATGTCTTGCCGGCCTTCTTGCATTTGCTTTTGGTGGTTTCCTCGGAATATATATCCTGGGACCGCAGATAAAGAGATGGGTTGAAAAAATAGGCGATAAGAGGACCAAGATCATCTGTGCAGTGCTGGTTACTGCATTTGTGATAGATATAATCTGCTGTGCTATCTATGGCCCAAATCAGGGTGCAGGCGTAGGAGAGAAATACTCTAAGCTCTATATGCTTTTTGGCTGATAGGTTAAGTGGCAGAATTATTCCGGAATGTCGGAGCAACATTAATGATATCTGGAAAGAGGGGAAAGATGAATAAGAGAAGTTTTGTAGTAGTTTTCATATGTCTGGTATTTACATTTTTTATACTGGGCGCAGTATTTATGGTTGGAAAGGGAAAGGAACTTGATAATGATTCGAGCAGTGACAGAAAGAAGGTAGTCATTAATTATGACACTGCTGTTATCAGTTATCTCGGTCCGGAAGGCACCTATACTGAAGAGGCATGCAAGCTTTTCTTTGATAATAAGGGAAGCTACACTCCATGTGAAACAGTGGATGATGCGGTGCAGGAGCTGGTGGAGGGCAGGAGTACCTATGCTGTAATTCCGCAGGAGAATACTATCGGAGGAGCAACGATTGACTATATCGATGTACTGATAAAAACTGAAGATGTTTCCGTTGTGGGAGAGGTTGAGCTTCCGATAAGTCAGAATCTTCTTACTGTGAAGGGCGCGAAGCAGGAGGATATCAAGACTGTTTATTCCCATAAGCAGGGTATACTGCAGGGTAAGGACTGGGTTGAGGATAATCTTCCGGGAGCAGAGCTGGTAGAGGTTTCAAGTACTGCTGAGGGTGCCAGGATGGTTTCTGAAGGAAATGATCCTTCCTGTGCGGCGATTGCATCAATAGGCTGTAAGGATGTTTATGGTCTTGATGTGCTTGCGGAAGGAATTCAGAAAAATGATGAAAACAAGACCAGGTTCTATGTGCTTTCGAAAGAGGATCCGGCAAAGGCAGATGCAGGAAGACTAGCATTTGTTGCAAAGGGATATTCTTATGAGCTTCCAAAGCTTATGAAGGAACTGTACTCACAGGGAATGAAGCTTGTCGCTATTCATGACCGTCCTGAGAAGTCCAAGCTGGGAAGATATAATTACGTAATAGAATGCTGCGATTCTGATTATGATGATTATATCAAGGTGATGTCAAAGAGCACATTTGATTTCCGATTTTTGGGATGCTTTGATTGTAAGTGATAATTTTGATTTTCGAGAATAGGTTTTATGGGAGGGGTAGCTGTGGCAACAAAAAAACCGGTTGTAGCAATGATGTATGATTTTGACAAAACGCTTTGCTCAAAGAACATGCAGGAGTATTCCTTTATTCCGAATATGGGGCTTTCGGAGGAGGAGTTCTGGACCGCTGCGAACGAGCTGTCCAAAAGTCTTCAGATGGATGGAATACTTGCATATATGTGGCTTATGATAAATGAGTCAAAGAAGAATTCAAAAAGCATACACCGTAAGGATTTTGTAAAGCTAGGAAAAGCACTTGAGTTTTATGATGGCGTGAGTGAATGGTTTGACCGTATCAATGAATACGGAAGAAAGGTTGGTGTTCAGGTCGAGCACTACATCATTTCATCAGGCCTTCGAGAGATAATCGAGGGCTCAAGCATTTATAAAAAATTCAAGGATGTTTATGCCTGCGAATATATGTACGATGAAAACGATATAGCCTGCTGGCCGAAGAATGTCGTAAACTATACAACAAAGACTCAGTTCCTTTTCAGAATAAACAAGGGAGTGGCTGATCTATCAGATGATAAGACCTTGAATGATTTTGTTCCGGAGGATGAGAGAAGAGTTCCGTTCAGAAATATGATCTATATCGCAGACGGAATAACTGATGTTCCGTGTATGAAGCTGGTCAAAATAAATGGCGGATATTCAATCGCTGTTTATCAGAAAAAGAAAAAGGATCAGGCGAACGAGCTTCTGAAAAATGACAGAGTAAACTTCGTCGCCCAGGCAAATTACAAGGAGGGTTCAGAGCTTGATAAACTTGTGAAGGATGTTATCTCCGAGATAGCTCTTAAGGATAGTCTTGTGAGAAAAAATCTGAAGCAGAAAAAATAAATCAGAAAAACCAGTTGAAAAAAATTAAAAAAATGTTTGACAAAGAAAAAATTCTGAGTATAATGTGAAAACATAAAGAATATGTTTTTGAAGACAAAGGCGTCTTAGAGAAGAAATCTCTAAGGCGCTTTTTGCGCGTTAATTCGAGCCATGCACATATGCAAGGCATATGTGCAGAATCTGAGATTATATCTGAGTGCTTGCACTCGAAGATAATAATCACAGATTCTGTAATATGTGCGTAGCGCATATGTATATGGCGAGAAGCGTGACATGAAATAAGTCACATAGTGACTTATGAATGCGAAAAGAAAAGGAGAGTTATTATGGAAAAGACAAATGTACCTGAGCTTTTTGGATCAATGGTATTTGACGAAAGAGTCATGAGATCAAGACTCTCAGATGATGTTTATGCATCACTTAAGAAGACCATCGATGAAAATGTAAGACTCGACGATGCAGTTGCTGATGCAGTTGCAGAGGAAATGAAGAACTGGGCTCTTGAAAACGGAGCAACACATTTTACTCACTGGTTCCAGCCGCTTACAGGAGTGACAGCTGAGAAGCACGACAGCTTCATATCACCTTCACCTGACGGCGGTGTGCTGATGGAGTTCTCCGGTAAGGAACTCATCAAGGGTGAGCCGGATGCTTCTTCCTTCCCATCAGGTGGACTCAGAGCTACATTTGAAGCAAGAGGATATACAGCATGGGATCCGACATCCTATGCATTTATCAAGGATCACACACTTTGTATTCCGACAGCGTTCTGCTCTTACTCAGGTGAGGCACTCGATAAGAAGACACCGCTTCTCAGGTCGATGCAGGCTATCAACCGTCAGGCAAAAAGAGTTCTGAAGCTTTTCGGAAATGATGATGTTAAGTATGTAAGAACAAGCGTAGGTCCTGAGCAGGAGTACTTCCTTGTAGACCAGAAGGTTTATAATGAGCGTCCTGATCTCATCTATACAGGAAGAACACTTTTCGGTGCTATGCCTCCAAGAGGACAGGAGATGGATGACCATTACTTCGGAGTTATCAAGCCTCGAGTAAATGAGTTTATGGAGGATCTGAATAACGAGCTCTGGAAGCTGGGAATTCTTGCAAAGACAGAGCATAACGAGGTTGCACCTGCACAGCATGAGCTGGCACCTATATATTCAACAACAAATGTAGCAACTGATTCAAATCAGCTGACTATGGAGATAATGAAGAAGGTTGCTTCACGTCACGGAATGGTTTGTCTCCTTCATGAAAAGCCATTCGCAGGAGTAAACGGATCAGGTAAGCATAACAACTGGTCAATCGGAACAGATACAGGAATCAACCTCCTTTCACCGGGAAAAACACCTTATGAAAATGCGCAGTTCCTTCTTTTCCTTGCAGCAGTTATTCAGGCAGTAGATGATTATCAGGATCTGCTTCGTCTGTCAGTTGCAACTGCAGGAAATGATCACAGACTTGGAGCAAATGAAGCACCACCTGCAATCATTTCCATTTTCCTTGGTGATGAGCTTACTGCCATCCTGAATGCAATCAGAGATGATAAGCCATATGAGGGAACTGAGGATGTAGTTATGAAGCTCGGTGTTCATTCACTTCCAAGCTTCAGCAGAGATACAACAGACAGAAACAGAACGTCACCTTTTGCATTTACAGGTAATAAATTCGAGTTCAGATCACTTGGTTCTTCAAACAGTATCGCATGCTGCAACATTATGCTGAACGCAGCAGTTGCAGAAAGCTTAAGACAGTATGCTGACGAGCTCGAGGGTGCAGCTGATTTTGAAACAGCACTTCACGATCTCATTAAGAGAGTTATCACAGAGCATCAGAGAATCCTCTTCGACGGAAACGGATACGGCGATGAGTGGATCAAGGAGGCAACTGAGGTAAGAGGTCTTTCAAACTTAAAGACTACAGCAGATGCAATGCCACACCTTCTTGATGAGAAGAACAAGAAGATGCTTATGACTCACAAGGTATTTACAGAAGCAGAGCTCCAGTCACGTTGCGAGATAATGCTTGAGAACTATGTGAAGACAGTAAACATCGAGGGTAACACAATGGTAGATATGGTTCGTAAGAACTATCTGCCTGCAATAGAGAGATACCTCTTCAGACTTGCGGAGACTACATCACTTATGAGACAGGTAAGCGATAAGGTTAAATGTAACTACGAGGTTTCAACTATGGAGAGACTTTCAGAGCTGACTGACAGCATCCTTGAATCAGTAAAGAAGCTGGAAGAGGATCTTGAGCAGTTCAAGTCACTCGAGGATGTATTTGCATCATCAGCATTTGTAAGAGACGAGATGCTTCCTTCAATGGAGACACTTCGTGGATATGTAGATGAGGCTGAGATGCTTACATCACAGAAGGATTGGCCGTTCCCAAGCTATGGACAGCTGCTCTTCTCCGTTAAGTAAGACGTACGGCGCCTGGTTGTCTCAAAGGGGTACAAATACGTAGTTCCCCTCGATTGTCGGAAAGACAATCTCGTGAAACTCGTCTTATTGTACCAGGTAGAGAAGAAAACGGACGGCGCCTGGTAATTAATAACAATAAACGAAGGACCGACAAAATAAATAAGTAGATATTGAAACAATGGCGTTTCAGAAATTTGGAGATGAATTTCTGGGACGCCTTTTTATATACAGTTTCGGGATGGGGCATGAAGGCTTCGAATGAAACTTAAAAAAGAAAGTATGGAGGAAATGGTTATGGCGGAAGAAGTAATGAGTTTAGTTAATGAGAATATCTTTGCGGTATGGTTCCTGATTGGTGCCGCTTTGGTATTCTGGATGCAGGCAGGCTTTGCGATGGTTGAGACGGGATTTACGAGAGCAAAGAATGCCGGAAATATCATAATGAAGAACCTGATGGACTTCTGTATCGGATGCTGTGTTTTCATTCTGATCGGATTTGGACTGCTCCTCGGTGAGGACCTGTTTGGATTTATCGGAAAGCCGGGATTTGATATCTTCACGGCATATGAGAATTTTGACTGGTCGAATTTTATCTTTAACTTAGTATTCTGTGCAACAACAGCAACTATCGTAAGTGGTGCTATGGCAGAGAGAACAAAGTTCCTCAGCTATTGTGTATATTCAGGAGTTATTTCAGCTCTTATTTACCCGATCGAGGCTCACTGGATCTGGGGCGGTGGATGGCTTGCTCAGATGGGCTTCCACGATTTTGCGGGATCATGTGCGATCCACATGGTAGGTGGTATCTCAGCACTTATCGGTGCAAAGATGGTTGGACCACGTATAGGTAAGTTTGAAAAGGATGAAAAAGGAAAGGTAACGAAGGTAAATGCATTTCCTGGTCACAACATAGTAATCGGTGCACTTGGTGTATTTATCCTCTGGCTTGGATGGTATGGATTTAACGGTGCAGCATGTACATCAACTGATCAGCTTGCATCAGTATTTGTAACAACAACAATCGCACCTTCAATTGCAACTGTAGTTTGTATGATATTTACATGGATCAAGTATGGTAAGCCTGATGTTTCTATGTGTCTCAACGCTTCACTTGCAGGTCTTGTAGCTATTACAGCACCTTGTGACGTAACAGATGCATTTGGCTCAGTTATCATCGGAGCAGTAGCCGGACTTCTGGTAGTGTTCGGTGTATGGCTTCTCGACTTTAAGCTTCACATCGATGACCCTGTTGGTGCAGTAGCAGTTCATATGATGAACGGTATCTGGGGAACAATCGCAACAGGACTTTTTGCAACAACAACTGCACCCGGAAATGATACACTTAAGGGACTTTTCTATGGCGGTGGATTTGACCTCCTCGGAAAGCAGCTTATCGGTTTTGCAGCAGTTGCCGGATGGACTGTAATAGGAATGATCATAGTGTTTGGACTTATCAAAGCTATCTTCGGGCTCAGAGTTTCTGAAGAGGAAGAGCTTGAAGGACTTGATTCAACAGAACATGGTCTTGCATCAGCATATTCAGGATTCAGTATCGTGGATATGTCAAGTGCGATGATGGTAGAAAATGAAAACACAAGTCTTGGAATCCCTGATTATGAAAATGCAAGCGAGGCAGCAAGGAATGCATCAGTTCCTGTTGTCAACGCCGCAGCAGAGATGGAAAAGGTTGGTATGGTTTCCGATTCAGGAATAAACAAGGTAGTAATCATCACAAAGCTTTCTCGTTACGACAAGATCAAGAAAGCGCTCAATGCACTCGGTGTTACAGGTATAACAGTAACTCAGGTCAGCGGATGCGGAATCCAGAAGGGTACCGGAGAAAAGTATCGTGGAGTTGAGATGGATGTAACACTTCTTCCAAAGATCAAGCTTGAAGTAGTTGTAAGCAAGATTCCGGTAGACAGTGTAATCGAAACAGCAAAGAAAACACTTTACACCGGTAAGATCGGTGATGGTAAGATCTTCGTTTATCCTGTAAGCAGAGTTGTTAAGATTCGTACAGGAGAAGAAAACTACGACGCACTTCAGGATGTAGAATAAAATAAATAAGTGGGGTCGGTTATAATAGACTGATTTGGTTTAACACACATTTTGTTGATTGTTCGACAAATGTGTGTTAAACTTTTTTTGAGGTGATTTGCTATGACAGAGAAGGAAAAGATGTACGAACAACTGTATAAAATATATATTTCGTGTGATAATGACATTTCTAAAATCAATGAGGAGCTGGATGAGATAGGAAGACAGAGTAGATCGATAGTTATAAAGACAATTAATGGAAATAGATATTATTATGAACAATGGAGAGATGGAGATAGTACAAAGAGTAGAAATCTCGGAAGGGTTGAGCCCGGAGTTATTTCAGAGCTTGAAAGTAGGGCTGAGAGAAGAAAGGAACTTCTTATCAAATATGCAGATACCTTATATCTAAGAAACAGGATAAAAAATGAATGTGACATTTTGAAAAAAGAACTTGCAGAGGTTGAACCTGATGAGTACAGCTTTGAGGTGTATTATAAAAATGATATATCTGCCAGAGTCTCTGTAAGAAAGTCAAAGGTTCACGTTTCGAGATATATAATACATCCTATCAACCAACTCTTTTGTAGTGATACGATTACAAGAAATCAATTGAATGAAATATTTAAACTTCGTTGTTTTGACGAGAATCGTTATGACGCAGCTGATAAGCTGAGAGCTATGGGGCTTAGTGAATATAATCCTCAAAAAATAGTCAGGATTACTCATGGTGTTTCGTATAATGATTATTTGTGGTTTAGGTTTCCGGGCGAAAAACTTCGTGCAGAGGATGTTTTAGTGAGGGAAGAGTATGTTAAGGATAGAATTAGATAATAATTATATAATTCAGGATTCCGGCACGTCAGAGGGAACTCAGATTAAATACAGGAAAAATGGCTACTGGTATAAGATCGACCGTGATGGAAAAGAAGGACTTGTGGAGTATCTTGCTTCAAAGCTTTTATCGTATTCTGACTTGGAAAAGAAAGATTATATAGAATATGAGCAGGTTATTATAAATGGAAAATCCGGATGTCGTAGCGCAGATTATTTAAAAGATGGTGAGAGTTTTATTACTATTTATAGATTATACTATAATGAGTTTGGAAAGAATCTTGCAGAAGTATTAGCAAGATTTGATTCGATGGAGGAACGCATTGAACATACACTTAGTTTTGTGAAAAAGACTACCGGTCTTGATATGCGAGACTATTTGGCAAAGATTTTTACATTAGACAGAATAATACTAAATGAGGATAGGCATGTAAATAATCTTGCAATAATTGGAGATGATAATGGCTACAGAGTCGCTCCGATTTTTGATAATGGAAGATCATTATTAACAGCAAATGTTTCGGTGAATTGGAATTTTGATATGAAAGAAAATGTAAGACGCGTAGTAGCTAAACCGTTCAGCGGCTCTCATGAGTCTATGTATAAGTATTTTGGAAAAGGCTTTAATATAGACATAACTAAGGCTCTGGAATGGTTAAAAAAAGAGAAGGAATCAAAGGAGAGAGATGTTTTGATTTACCAGCTAACACATTTGTCAGATTTGTAGTGTGGAAGCATTCTGGAAACACCTTCATAAATTCTTAAGATTTTACATAGTTTTGTTTTAATAAGTTTTTTTTACTATAGTCCCATAAAACGTTTTATGAGGATCGATCAAGTTGTTTAAGGAAGTGGAGAGAAAGATGTATAACATTTTGGTATGTGATGATGATAAGGACATAGTTGAGGCGATTTCGATTTATTTGGAAACGGCCGGATATAATGTCATAAAAGCGTATGATGGATTTGAAGCTCTGAAATGTATGAATGAGTCAGAGATTCATCTGATTATCATAGACATAATGATGCCAAATATGGATGGCATAAGGGCGACGAGAAAGATTCGTGAAGAGAGCCATGTGCCGGTAATTTTCCTCTCTGCAAAGTCTGAGGATGCTGATAAGATACTGGGTCTGGATGTTGGAGCAGATGATTATGTGACGAAGCCTTTTAATCCACTGGAGCTCGTGGCAAGGGTTAAGTCTCAGATAAGGAGATATACGGAGTTTAGTGGAGTGGCAGAGGAGAACACTGATGACAGATTGATCAAAAATGGCGGGCTTGTTATAAATGACAGTGCAAAGTCTGTAACAGTTGATGGTGACGAAGTAAGACTCACTCCTTTAGAGTACAATATCCTGAAGTTCCTTACAGAGAACAGAGGAAGAGTTTATACGACGGCTCAGATCTACGAAGCAGTGTGGGAGGAGGACAGCATAGCGTCCGACAACATCATCGCTGTTCATATCAGACATATCAGAGAAAAAATAGAGATTAATCCTAAGGAGCCGAGATACCTGAAGGTTGTCTGGGGACAGGGTTACAAGATCGAAAAGCTTTGATATAAAGAAGAGGATGGAAGGATGAAACTTATTAGAAAAAAATGGGCAAGATTTTGTCTATATGTATTAGGATTTTTTGGTGCACTTCTGATGGCTGCGTCTACCCTTGGTATCTACCTGAGATACGTGGTGTTTGAGGGGAATTATGATGGAAATAATTTTTCCAGCTGTTATGAGGAGTCTGATCAGCTGAGTGACTTAGTGTTTAATGGGCTGATACTTATACATGACAGGACTGTGAATGAAGATCTTAAGGATAAAAACTTTCATAATCAGTTCATAAACGGCTGCAGTGCTGCAAGCAGCATTGATGGTGAAAATGTATATGATGGCTGGCAGTACTATACAGATCGAGGTTATGCGGACTGGACCATGGATGTGAATGCATCATCCTACAAATACGTCTACAGCAAGATTGAAAAGGAATCGACAGTTTTTGTCAGCTATGATTCAAAGACCGGCAAGCTTACTCAGTGGTACAAGGATGAGTATGGAGAAAAAGTTGATTTTGAATATATAAGTAGTGATGAACTGACAGAGCTGACAAATGGTGCTAAGGCCGACTATGTTTATGGAATAAGTGGCAGGGACTGCCGTGTCTATTCTATGCAAAGATGGGGATACTCCTACTGTGATACATTTGACCAGCCGGTTGCAGGTCTGGTTATAGGAGCGATTCTTTTCATACTTTGTGTAATTCTTATCATATGGAGTGCGCCTTCTAAGCTTATCAATGTTGATAGATTTCCTTACATTATTTGGGGTGCCTTCTACGGCGGAGTTATATTACTGCTGGGCGGATTAATTCTCACAGCCGAGGAGATTGTGTTTAGTACGTCAAAGGGTTATGTTCTGGTTGGCGATGAAAATGATTCAGTTTTAGCACTTATGGGACTCGGAATACTTATTATTTACCTGTCAACAGCAGCCTGTGTTATGCACGTAGTAAGGCGAATCAAATGTCAGAAATTCTGGGACGGATTTATAATCAGCAGACTTGTTAATAAGTATTTCGGAAGCTTTAGGGGAATGACTGAAAGAATGTCCGGAAGCACCAGACTCACAGTGTTTGCAGCGGCTACGCTTCTGATAAATGCAGTTATTCTTTTCTCTTCAGCAGCAGCGGCCGGAGAACCGGGATTTTTCTTAGCAGCATTACTGCTCATCCTGTTTGATGCATTTGTAATTGCAAAAATCTTCAGATACAGAACTGATGTAAATACTCTTCTAGAGACGAGCAGGAGAATAGAAGGCGGTGAGCTGGATGCGAAGGTAGATGTAAATGAGCTTAGCTTTGATATGAAGGAAATGGGTGAAAGCCTGAACGGTCTTGGAGACGGACTTTCAAAAGCGGTTGAGTCTTCACTCAGGGACGAGAGAACGAAAGCAGAGCTTATCACAAATGTATCGCACGACATCAAGACTCCGCTTACATCAATAATAAACTACGTGGATCTTCTTAAAAAAGAGGATATCGATAACGAAAAGGCGAAAGAGTATATAGATGTTCTGGAGAAAAAAGCGGACAGACTCAAGATGCTTATTATGGATCTTATTGAGGCATCTAAAACAAGCACAGGAAACATAGAGCTTGAGTATATGAAGATAAGCTTTTCGGAGCTTGTAAACCAGTGCAGTGCTGAATACGAAGATAAATTTGCTGAGGCCGGACTTGAACTGTTCAAAAGCATTAACGATGAAGGTTCTCTTATTAATGCAGACGGAAGAAGAGTATTTCGTATCATAGATAACATTCTGAATAATGCCGTTAAGTATGCGCAGCCGGGAACAAGAGTTTATCTTGATCTTGTAAAAAGGGATAATGAGCTCATCCTCAGCCTGAAAAATACCAGCAAGGAGATGCTTAACATCAGTGCGGAGGAGCTGACTGAGAGATTCGTTAGAGGAGATCGTTCCAGAAATACAGAAGGCTCAGGACTTGGACTTTCAATCGCAAGGAATCTAACCGAGCTCCAGGGCGGAAGGTTCGAGATAACTGTTGACGGAGATCTTTTCAAGGTGGACGTTGCATTTCCTGTAGCATAAAATATTCTTGACTATTAAAAATTAAGAGATATAATTAGTGTAGTTTTGAATAATAAGTAAGAGAAGCAAAGGCGCTTCGAGCTATTGGGCTCGAAGTGCCTCTTTCATTATTAGAAAAGGAGAAATCACATGAACCAGCTTGCAGTGGATGACAAGCTCCACGAGGAATGCGGAGTTTTCGGAATCTATTCTTTATCCGGCGAAGATGTGGCACAGGATATCTATTATGGACTTATCGCACTTCAGCATAGAGGTCAGGAGGCGGCAGGTATAGCTGTATCTGATACGGAAGGTCCGATGGGGAATCTCAACCTCAAGAAGGATATGGGGCTTGTGAGTGAGGTGTTCCATGCGGGTGATCTGGAAAAGCTGAAGGGTAATATCGGTGTCGGTCATGTCAGGTACTCGACTACAGGTGGAAGTGTAGTTGAAAATGCTCAGCCCTTCGCGATGAACTATATCAAGGGAACACTTTCTCTGGTTCATAATGGCAATATAGTAAATGCCTCCGAGCTTAAGGCGGAGCAGATGTATCGTGGTCTTGCACACTATACAACATCGGATACTGAGGTGCTTGCCTATGAAATAATCGGAGAGAGAGTTAAGACCGGTACAATAGAGGATGCGATCAAAAATGCAGCTGCAAAGCTTCGTGGTGGCTATGCAGTTGTGGTAAACAGCCCGAGGAAGCTTATCGGAATCAGAGATCCATTCGGAATAAAGCCGCTTGTACTGGGACGGAAGCTGAATCATAGCATCGATAGAAGTATCCTCGATGAAAACGAAGAGAAGACAGCAGTGCGCGAACTGTATTCATACATCCTTGCTTCTGAAAGTGCCGCCATCACTTCAGTAGGCGGAGAGGTTATAAGAGATGTTGAGCCGGGTGAGGTTATCTCAATTACCAAGGATGGCGTTGCATCTGACAGAAGTCTCTGTCAGGAGAAGCGCGCACACTGTATCTTTGAGTATATCTATTTTGCAAGAAATGATTCTGTGATGGATGGAATCGAGGTGCATGAAGCACGTTTAAATGCCGGCAGGGCACTTGCCAGAAAATCAAAGGTTGATGCGGATATCGTAGTAGGAGTTCCTGAGTCGGGAATCGCTGCGGCGGAGGGGTATGCTCTTGAATCAGGTATACCGTTTGCTCATGCATTTCACAAAAACAGTTATATAGGCAGGAGCTTTATTAAGCCTACCGATAAGGAGAGACAGACCGCGGTTCACATGAAGCTGAGTGTTCTAAACAGTGTTGTGAAGGATAAGAATATCGTAATTATCGATGACTCGATTGTCCGTGGAACCACGATGAGGCAGCTGATTGAGATGCTCAGAAATGCAGGCGCTAAGTCAGTGCATGTCAGGATCAGCTCACCGCCGTTTTTGTATCCATGCTACTACGGAACTGACGTTCCGACCTCGAAGCAGCTTATAGCCTCACACCATTCGAGTGAGGAGGTTTGTAAGAGCGTAGGAGCTGACTCGCTGGAGTATCTCGATATCTCTGATTTTAAAACAATGGTAGGAGATATGCCGCTTTGCACAGCCTGCTTTACGAATGAATATCCGGTGTGATCTGACCTTTTGCTTTCTGTTATATCTTAAATCTGAATAATATGTTATAAATAAGAGGGAGCTTGTGGTGGGCGAGATAGTCTAAGCAATCACAATAAAGGAAGCGTAACAGATTGTGGTAAGGGGGATATATGTCACTTAGTAGTTTCATGTTTTGTAAGCTGTGTCAGAATTCTGACGCAAAAAGAGATGAGGGACTTACAATTCCCGAAGATGTAGAATATGTCCGTGATATAAGATATGGAAGAAATATAAAATATCATACACTTGATATATGCTGGCCTAAGGGGAAGACCGAAAAGCTGCCTGTTATAATCAGTATTCACGGCGGTGGATATGTTTATGGAAATAAAGAGGTATACCAGTTTTATGCAGCAAGTCTTGCAGGTAAGGGCTTTACAGTTATCAATTTCAATTACAGACTTGCACCGAAGTATCATTTTCCTGCGCCGCTGGAGGATATAACCCTGGTGATCAAATGGATGATGAAGCATAAAGAGGATTATCCGATTGATACAGAAAATGTATTTCTTGTAGGAGATTCTGCAGGTGCTCAGCTGGCGAGCCAGTATGGTGTTATTTTTTCAAGTAAAGAATACAGACAAATAATGGAACTCAGAAAACCGAAGATAGGCATAAGAGCATTAGGTTTATGCTGTGGTTTATATGATCTGAAAAAAGATATCGAGGAAAATGGATGTAGGGGGCTTATGAAGGATTATCTGACTTCAAAGCCATTTTGCTTCGGAGAAAAGTTGGATATCCTGGAGCATATAGACAGTAATTATCCACCGGTCTATATGTTCAGTTCCAATGGCGATTTTCTGATGAAGAACTGCGAACCGATGGCTGAGTATTTAAGGTCAAAGGGCGTGGAATGTGAGTACGAGATATTCGGGACAGAAAAAACAGGTCATGTATTTCATGTTAATATGAGAGATGAGTACAGCGACGAGGCCAATACAAAGCAGATTGAGTTTTTTAAAAGTAAGATTAAAAGAAGTTAAGAAAATTAAGTTAAGAAAATTAAGTTAATTT
>CACYJP010000026.1 GCA_902774725.1 uncultured Lachnospiraceae bacterium | reverse complement strand
TGTGCCTCTGAAAGAGGTGCAAGTGTTACGATATCACAGATCTGTGTCTGTCCTCTTGTAAACATAGCTGAACCATGAACTCTAGGAATGAGATCAACCTCAGCAGCAAGCGGTCTGATCTGATCAAGTGCACGACCATCAGGACGCTTATGATCCTTGAGAATCATCTTACGAACAGTCTTCTTCTGATACTGATAAAGTGCATCATCAAGGAAACCGAGCCACTCTTCATTATCAGCGTATCTTTCCTTTAACTGCTCCTTGAAAGCATCAATTGCCTTTTCTCTCTTTGATCTGTCATCTGTAAATACAGCCTCTTCCATTGTCTCAGGGCTGATAACAGTCTTAATATCTTCAAAGAGCTCCTCAGGAACAGCATAGCTCTTATATGTGAACTTTGGCTTTCCGCACTCTTCAACGATTTTCTCGATGAACTCGATAACCTTCTGATTAACCTTGTGAGCCTCGAAGATAGCCTCAAGCATCTTATCCTCAGGAACCTGATTAGCTCCCGCCTCTATCATGATAACCTTATACTTAGTTGAAGCAACTGTAAGGTTCATATCTGATACTGAAAGCTGTGCAGCACTTGGGTTAAAGATAAGGTGATCATTTATAAGACCAACCTGTGTTGTTGCACAAGGACCGTCAAATGGGATATCTGAGATAGATGTTGCAATTGCTGAACCGAGCATAGCTGTAAGCTCAGGTCTGCATTCAGGATCTACTGAAAGAACAAGACTTTCAAGTGTAACATCATTTCTGAAATCCTTTGGGAAAAGAGGTCTCATAGGACGGTCGATAACACGACATGTGAGAACGGCATTCTCAGAAGCCTTTCCTTCACGCTTATTAAATCCTCCGGGAATTTTACCTACAGCATACATCTTCTCGTTATACTCAACTGAAAGAGGGAAGAAATCGATTCCGTCTCTTGGCTCCTTTGAAGCTGATGCTGTTGACAGTACTACTGTATCACCATAGTGAATAAGTACTGCACCGTTTGCCTGCTTACCTACTCTGTCAACGTCTACGCGAAGAGTCTTTCCGGCAAGCTCCATTTCATACTTCTTAAACATTTTGTTTTCTCCTTCTCGAATTATATTTTTTGTCCGAGATTCCGAAACAACTGAAAAAATATGAAAAAACCTTTTATCATAGTAAATTTCATAGCTTTTCAGCAGTCTCGGGAAGGGAAAATACAGCTTATCCCACTATCTCGCACAATCCATAACAGTTTACCATAATAAAAGGTTCTATTCAACTAATATTTATTTGTTTTTTAGCCAGGTCACTCTATTATTTCAGCTATCTCAAAAGGTGTAAGTCGATCGGTATAAACAACCTGATCCGCAAAGATTTCATAATAAGGATTTCTGCTCTCAAGCATAGATGAAATACGCTTTCTGAGCTCCTCTTCTGACTCAGCCTGAAGCAGAGGTCTCGACTCGTCACCCTTTAAGCGGTCAACCAGAGTATCAACATCAGCCTTAAGATAAACTATTTCTCCAAGCTTTCTGAGATTATCTCTGTTTTCCTTTCTGAGGACAGAACCTCCTCCTGTAGATATAACAGTATTTGAAAGCTTGAATAAGCTCTTGATCGTTTTAGTCTCAAGATTTCTGAAATACTCTTCACTCTCGAACTCAAATATCTCTCTGATGCTTCTTCCTTCTTTTTTCTCGATATAATCATCAAGGTCAATAAAGGACATGCCTCTCATCTTCGCAATCTCTTTTCCAACGCTTGTTTTACCGGAGCCCATATAGCCAACAAGAACTATATTATCGCCGTAAAGCTTTTTGCAAAGCTCTGCATAAACAGTATCAGATATCTTGCGGGGAACCTTTACGCCAAACCACATTTCAAATGCAATTATTCCCTGATAAAGCAGCATCGAAAGTCCGTTATCATGTTTAATTCCAAGCTCATCCATCTTTTTAATAAAAGGTGTCTCAGCCGGATTATATATGAGATCATAACCATAGTCCGCCATTATATAAAATGTATCATCATTTATCACCAGGCCATCCTCAGGCTTAAGCCCTACGGAAGTACACTGGAACATAAGATAATGGTCAGTCGGGATCTTTTTATATTCAGGTAAAGAAAGAGCCTTTACTATAGGGACCTCTTCAGCTATTTTTTTAGCCTTTTCTACATCTCTGTTTATCAGATATATCTCAGAGGCACCATTCTTCATAAGTCCAACGCACACAGCTCTGGCTGCGCCGCCTGCACCTATAACAATAGCCTTTCTGCCGGAAACCTCTATGCCTTTGGTTTCAAGTGCTCTCATAATTCCCGGAGCATCTGTATTATACCCTTTATAGCCTCCATTGGATCTGACAAGAGTATTAACAGCACCTATCTCAGCCGCATCCTCGTCAACACTGCTAAGTGCTGACATCACATCCTGCTTAAAAGGCACAGTTACATTCAGTCCATACACTCCGGAGTCAGCAAGTCCCTTCACAGCTTCCACCACACTGTTTTCCACTTTTATTGGAATATATACAGCATCAATCCCCATAAGCTCACACAAGGTATTATGAATGACCGGAGACAGTGTATGCTCTATAGGATTGCCGATTACACCAAGTATTTTAGTTTTTCCGCTTATTTCTCTCATTTTATCAACTCCACCATATATATACATTTTTTCACTACGCTTCGGATGGTATCATAGAAAAAAGAAAAGCGCAAGGTAAACCATGCGCTTTAGCTTCGTAATTATTTTCTGAGACCAAGCTTCTGAACGATTGCTCTGTATCTCTCGATATCCTTGCTCTTAAGATATGCAAGCATATTTCTTCTCTGACCAACCATCTTGAGAAGTCCTCTTCTTGAATGATAGTCATTTGGATGAGCCTTGAAATGCTCATTGAGATCATTGATTCTTGCTGTAAGGATAGCGATCTGTACCTCTGGTGAACCTGTGTCGCCTTCCTTTACGCCATACTTTGCTGATAACTCAGCCTTCTGCTCTTTAGTAATCATTATTACTACCTCCTAAATATTATTTATGCCTTACACCGAGTCCCGGTCGGAGATACTCCGTAAACACAGTGCAGGTTAAAAACATATGTATTCTATATGATTAAATAGCTTATGTCAAGCTGAATTAACCTTTTATTAACTTCTGAATTAATCTTCTATAAACTTCCTATGAGCCGCGAGCAGCTGACCCGCACTCTCATCTATATCATAAGCTCTGAGAAGCTTATCCATAGTCGAGCACGTATTACTCATAATAAGATCCAGTACGGTCATAGCCACCATAGACTCAACAACCACAACTGCTCTAGGCGCAACTATAGGATCATGTCTGCCCTTTATCTCTATCTCAGTCTCATTCAGATTCTTATCAATGGTTTCCTGCTTTCTAAAAATAGAAGGCGTAGGTTTAAAGGCTATATTAAGTGTGATTGTCGAACCATCAGATATACCGCCAAGAATTCCTCCGCTGTGATTAGTACATTTTTCTACTATTCCTTCTTCAACACGGAAGCTGTCATTAT
Organism: uncultured Lachnospiraceae bacterium; assembly: GCA_902774725.1. Taxonomy (GTDB): domain Bacteria; phylum Bacillota; class Clostridia; order Lachnospirales; family Lachnospiraceae; genus Eubacterium_Q. The sequence continues at coordinate 14,178 of CACYJP010000026.1, read as the reverse complement.
TCTCTGAACCTCTGGCTCTTACAACTCCAAAGCCATCCCCTATCTCGACTCCCTTCACAGCACCAATAGACATGACAGCCGCAGAAAGTCTGGCATCCAGCTTATCAAAAACAGGATCACCTATTCCTGCAGGTACATTTGAAATCATACACTGAACAAGAGCTCCGGTTGAATCCTTCTCTTTCATAAGCTTCTCTATATATTCGCCGGCCTTCTGAGCTGCCTCCTTATCAGGCATGCAAAGGCTGTTATTAAACATTTCCTCATATGACCAGTTATTAAGGTCGATTTTTATATCACCTATCTGGCTGACATATGCCATTATATCTATCCCCATAGTCCTAAGGATCTTTATGGCTATAGCACCGGCCGCAACTCTTCCGGCTGTCTCACGTCCCGATGATCTTCCGCCGCCTCGATAATCTCTGAAGCCATACTTCATATCAAATCCATAATCAGCATGACCGGGACGATACTTGTCAGCTATATCACTATAATCCTTTGATATCTGGGATGTATTCTCTATCAAAAGAGATATAGGCGTTCCTGTGGTTTTACCCTCAAAAACTCCCGAAAGAATCTTTACCTTATCAGCTTCTTTTCTAGGAGTTGTAAACTTTGACTGTCCCGGCTTTCTCCTATCAAGAAAAGACTGTATATAATCCTCATCTATCTCGAGTCCGGCAGGACATCCGTCAACGACCGCACCGATAGCCTTGCCGTGGGACTCGCCCCACGTTGTAACCTTAAATATATTTCCAAATACAGAACCTGACATTTATTAACCCTTTCAAAAAACAATAAATAAAACAAATGTAAAAGGAGCCAACTAAGCTTTGCCCCCATTGACTCCTATCCCCACATTTATACGATTTAAGCTCTCGGATGAGCCATATCATATACTTCTTTAAGTTTATTCGATTTACTCTTAAGATATATCTGAGTAGTCGATATATCTGAATGACCGAGCATTTCCTGAAGGCTGGCCAGATCAGCACCGTTATTAACCATATGTGTTGCAAATGAATGTCTTATCATATGAGGTGTTATATCCTTATTGATGCCCGCCTTTTTAGCATAAGCCTTGAGAAGCTTCCAAAAGCCCTGCCTTGACATTTCCTCACCCTTTACGTTGGTGAAGAGATATTCTGAATCTGCACACATAGCAGGTCTTACCTCCAGCAGGTATCTGTTAAGCGCAGCCTTTGCCGCATTTTCAATCGGAATAATTCTGCTTCCGTTTCTGTCATTACACTCAATATAACCAAGTGAAAGATTCAGATCAGAAAGCTTAAGTGAGATAAGCTCAGTAACTCTGAGTCCCGTAGCATAGAGAAGCTCAAGCATAGCTTTATCTCTTATCTCCTTTGGAGTGTCACCGGAAGGCTGCTCCAGAAGAAGATTTACCTCTTCTATGGTAAGAGTTTCAGGAATCTTCTTTTCAACCTTAGGAGGCTTAATACCCTCTGTAGGATTTCCGACTATCTTTCCACGTTCCAAAAGGAAAATAAAAAACGACCTGATACTTGCAATGCTTCGAGATACAGTTGCTGAACTCATCTTCTCATTTTCCATATAAAGAACATATGAACGAATAAGAGTGGAATTCACCTCGCTTACGCTTGTCACACCATTACTCTCCAAAAACCTCTGCATCTTAACAAGATCACGTCTATATGATTGTACAGTATTTAAACTGCTCTTCTTAACGTCAGTCAAATACCCGATGTAATTCTCTATCTCTTGTTCCACTATACAACCCCTACCAAATCATTTTCCCTGCTTTATAACAAAAGTTACGTAAATATTACAAAGCGATAGTGATATTAGTATAGTGATAAATTTACATAAAATCAACAATAATTTTTTTATGTAAGCCAGCCGAAACCCACTATTTTAGGCGTTTTTCGCAATATCGTGTGCCAAAAACCAATTTTCCGCACCAAATATTGTGGAAAAAAAATTTTAGATTTTTTTTGCATTTAAGTTGACGTTTTTAACATAATATACATTAAATTTCAATTATTAATGTTACATTTCTATTTTTTTACTCTTCATTTGTCTGTACGCAAGTATGGCAATAATAGTTTTGCTGTCAACTATATCACCTTTATAGATATACTCCTCAGCCTCCTCAAGAGTAAGCTTTATTATATCTATATATTCATCAGAATCCCGGTTGATACTGCCTTCTTTAATTCCCTCACCGATATAAACTGCAGTTCTTTCACTGAACAGTCCCACCGATGCAATTATATAATTAACGAAGCTAAGCTTTTGAGGAATCATTCCGGTTTCCTCTTCAGCCTCTCTTATTGCACATTTATAAAACGGATTATCGGGAGATTCAAAATCCTCCCTGCCCATTTTTTTGTCAGAACCATCTACGCTTTGGTAATCCTTTTTTTCGACACACCCAGCAGGAATTTCTATATCAAAATCATTTAAAGAATTTCTATACTGCCTGACAAAATAAAGCATTCCCTCATCATCCACAAGAAGAACACCTGCTCCGTTTCTATTCTCCACAAAATCATAATAAAGCATTTCGCCCTCAGGTCCCTTTATAACATCCTCGTAGACCTTTACACGATGCCCCTTATATTTTAAAACTCTTTCTTGTAATTCCATTCTACTCATTTACTCATCCTCTATAATTTTTATCTCTTTCCACCAGGTGATTTTTCTTTAAACAAATAATACTATAGGCGCGAGCGATTTTAAAACGCAGTTCGAGACCATTTCGGGTCTCAGCGCTTATCGATTCACAAGTGCAACGCACGCAGTGAGAGTTTAGCGCCTGCTAGGGTACCCGAACTGAGGCGAAAGCCGCGTCGAGAAATGCGTTATTAAAAGAGCGAGCCCTGATATAAAAAAAGAAAAATCACCTGCTCCGACGTACGAAGCAGGTGAAAATTGTTATTTGGCATAATCTGTAACTCTTGACTCACGAATAAGGCTAACCTTGATCTGGCCCGGATATTCAAGCTCATCTTCGATCTGCTTTGAAATATCTCTTGCCAGAAGTACCATTTCTGAGTCATTAATCTTGTCAGGAACTACCGTAACCCTGATTTCCCTACCTGCCTGAATAGCAAAGGATCTCTCAACACCATCAAAACCATTAGCGATTTCTTCCAGCTTAGTAAGTCTTGTTGTATATGTTTCGAGTGTTTCTCTTCTTGCTCCCGGTCTTGCAGCTGATATAGCGTCAGCAGCCTGAACGATACAAGCAATAAGAGATTCCGCCTCGCAATCTCCATGATGCGAAGCAACCGTGTTGATAACTGTATGATTTTCTTTATATTTTTTACAAAGATCCACACCAATTGAAACATGGGATCCTTCCATTTCATGATCGATAGACTTACCGATATCATGAAGAAGTCCGGCTCTTTTAGCAAGCTTGACATCCTCGCCAAGTTCACCTGCCATTATTCCACTTAAATGTGCAACCTCAACTGAATGCTTAAGTGCATTCTGACCATAGCTTGTTCTGTACTTCATACGACCAAGCAGTTTGATAAGTTCCGGATGAAGCCCATGAACTCCTACCTCAAGAGTAGCAGCCTCTCCTTCCTCGCGCATCTTCGTCTCGACTTCTTTTCTGGCTTTTTCAACCATTTCCTCGATACGAGCCGGATGGATTCGTCCATCAACGATGAGTTTTTCAAGAGCAATTCTTGCCACTTCTCTACGAACGGCATCAAAGCTTGATAAAACAACAGCTTCAGGTGTATCGTCTATGATAAGATCAACACCCGTAAGAGTTTCAAGTGTACGTATATTTCGACCTTCTCGACCGATAATACGTCCTTTCATCTCGTCGCTCGGAAGCTGTACAAGTGAAACAGTTGACTCAGATACAACATCTGCAGCACATTTCTGTATTGCGCCAACAACTATTTCCTTAGCCTTTTTATCAGACTCTTCCTTAGCTCTGGATTCCATCTCCTTAATCATTATTGCAGTTTCATGTTTTACGTCATCTTCAACGGTTCTAAGTAAATATTCCTTAGCTTGTTCAGAGGTAAGCCCAGAGATTCTCTCCAGTTCCTGTTGTCTCTTTGAAGACAGCTCTTCGACTTCAGCCTGTTTCTTAGCCAAGTTAGCTTCTTTAGCAGTAAGAGACTGTTCTCTTCTTTCTAAAGTATCACTCTTCTTGTCAAGATTCTCCTCTCGCTGAAGAACTCTCTTCTCCATGTGCTGAATCTCATTACGACGATCCTTTACTTCCTTCTCGATGTCATTCTTAGTCTTAAGTGCATCTTCCTTAGCAGTAAGAAGGATGTCTCTCTTTTTGGACTCAGCTGTCTTAAGTGCATCATCTATTATATCCTTAGCCTTGTCTTCCGCTTTTCCGATCTTGGCCTCTGCAATATTCTTCCTATAAGCAATACCTACAGCAATACCAACAATTAAAGCAACAACAAAGGCGGCTACCACGATGATTACCCATCCAAGAGTTGACACAGGAGTACCTCCTTTTATTTATTTGTAATGTACATAAAAAATATGTGCATAAATACACTCAGTACAGTTTAAACGCAAAAAGATATTATGTCAAGTAATTGTTAATCTTATCAAATGTAAAACCATGTCTGATAAGAAATGAAACTACTCGACGTCTCACCTTTTCATCATTTAAATCCTGCCCTCTGAACTTTCGTTCAACAAGAGAAGCAATGATATCCTCATCACTAAGTTCAATCTCAGCATAAACCTCATCAAGTATATGCTTTTTATCTGACAGATCTATCCCTTTTGTTTCAAGCTCTCGTTCTATCAGATAGCGACTTTTACTATTTAAATAACATCTAGTATAGCTTTCAACGAATCTTTCATCATTGATATAGTTATAGTCATACATCATTTCTATGCATGCATCTATAGCATAGTCCGGATAATACTTCATCCTGAGTTTATTTCTTATAATCCCGGATGAACATTCAGATACTGTTGCATAACCAACAGCCTTATCAAAAGCCCTTCTAATAATAAGTGCCTTTATATCCTCTATCGTTTCCGGAGATGTATCCTCTATAAAAAACTCACCTTCTTCACTGAACCTGATTGCCAGATCCTTAAAGTCCTTTTTATAGATGAATCCTATATATGAATCGTCATGATAAACAGAGTATGACTTATTCTTTTTAACTATTCTCAGACTACTCATAATTATTCTTCTTATATCTACCGAAGCTTCTTTTTTATTATTCTTCAAAAGCTTCTTTCTTATTCTTCTTCAGAAGCTTCTTCTGAGTCATCACCTGTATTTAAGTAGATCTCTCTTACCTTTGCTTCTATCTCATTCATAACATCAGGGTTTTCCTTGAGATAAGCCTTTGCATTTTCTCTTCCCTGACCAATCTTCTCACCAAGATAAGCATACCAGGCACCTGACTTGTTAACCACATCACAGGCTGCTGCAAGATCAAGTATATCTCCCTCACGTGATATACCCTCTCCGAACATTATATCAAACTCAGCCTTTTTAAATGGAGGAGCTACCTTATTCTTTACAATAGTAACCTTAGTTCTGTTACCAACTCCTTCACCACCGGTCTTGATAGTTTCTGTTCTTCTTACCTCCATACGAACTGATGCATAGAACTTAAGCGCTCTACCACCTGTTGTTGTCTCGGGATTACCGAACATAACACCAACCTTTTCACGAAGCTGGTTGATAAATATTACAACACAGTTTGTTTTACTGATAACTGCAGTAAGCTTTCTAAGAGCCTGTGACATAAGTCTTGCATGAAGACCTACGTGGCTGTCTCCCATATCACCATCGATCTCAGCCTTTGGAACAAGAGCTGCAACAGAGTCAATGATCAGAACATCCATAGCTCCGGATCTAACCATTGTTTCTGTTATTTCAAGTGCCTGCTCACCACTGTCAGGCTGTGATATGTAAAGATTATCTATATCAACACCAATGTTTTTAGCGTATGCAGGGTCAAGTGCATGCTCTGCATCAATAAATCCTGCTATACCACCTCTCTTCTGAATCTCTGCAACAACGTGAAGTGCAACTGTTGTCTTACCACTTGATTCAGGTCCATATATCTCTATAATTCTACCTCTTGGCATACCACCGATTCCAAGAGCGATATCAAGACTGAGCGATCCTGTAGGAACCGCCTCGATATTCATATTTTTTGCATTATCTCCAAGCTTCATAACAGAGCCCTTACCAAACTGCTTTTCAATCTGTGCAAGAGCTGCATCCAAAGCTTTTAACTTATCCTCATTAGCCATTTTGTCTCCTTTCAAAAGTCGCGGAAATTCCCAACTAACCACGACATATAGATGCTTCAAAAAATAACAAACAACATTTAGTTTGACGAATAAAAATAGTATAGCATAATGAATAAAAAAATGCTATTCTAACTTTGGGAGGTTAATCGCTATGTCATATATAGGAATCATATCAGAGTACAACCCATTTCATAATGGTCATAAATACCAATTATCCGAGTCCCTCGAACAGTCCGGCGCAGATGGTGCAATCGCACTGATGAGCGGCGATTTCACTCAGAGAGGAACCCCTGCTATGGCTGATAAATACACAAGAGCACACGCTGCTGTACTTGGCGGACTCGACGTTGTATTTGAACTACCGGTTATATATGCAACCGGAAGTTCCAGAGATTTCGGCGATGGTGCTGTTGGTCTGATGAGCAAAATGAATAATGTTGATTATCTGGCTTTTGGCGTTGAGGACGATGAGCTCGGACTTTTCTATGAGGTTTCTGAGATACTCGCTACCGAACCGGATGATTATAAGGATATTCTGAATCATTACCTTTCTAAGGGTTTCACATTTCCAAACGCCAGTGAAAAGGCAATTAAAAAGATACTCGGTAACTCAATCGGTGACAAGCTGTCAAAACCTAACAACATACTTGCCATCTCATATCTGGTTGCTATGAGAAAACAGAAATCAAAGCTTAGACCGATCATTATCAAACGTAATGATGGCGGTTATTCAAACAACAAACTGACCGGTAAGTACTCCAGTGCTACCGCAATAAGACATGCCCTCAGAAACAACGAGAGCATAAAGCCTTATCTTCCAAAGGTTTGTGTAGACCCATACGAAGGATTTTTAAGAAAAGATCTCCCGGACCCTGAATGGCTGAGTCCATTCATCGTTTCACGACTTATTTATGACAGAAATCTTCCACCTGAGATTTCAAACCTGGAAAATGTAATGGATATGACCGAGGAATTACTTAACAGGATAAGAAAGATACCTCTTCCTGTAAGATATATAGAGCTTCAGGATTATCTTAAAACAAAGAATATGACTATGAGCCGTATAACAAGAGTGCTTTTACATATAGTACTCGGCATCCTTAGTTCAGATAGAGAAAAAGCTTTCGAAAACGGATACGGAGAATACTTAAATCTTCTGGCACTTTCTGATAATGGTTCAAAAATAGTTAAAAAGATTTCCGATAGTCCATCACTTAAGGTCATAAACAAAAAATCTCTCTACAAACCATCAAATGATTTTAATGAGAGACTTTGGGAAATAGACAAGCTTGCAACTGATTTATACAATCAGCTTATATATGATCACTTAAATATACGTCTTCATAGCGAGCTGACATCCTCTGTAAGAGGATTGAAAACCGACAAAGGCAGCAAGTAAAATCAACTATTCGCAAACAAATAACAAATATACTTAAAAAATAGAGATGCATCGTTTTGATACATCTCTATTTTTATATTAGTTTATTATTTCATTTTATAATAGTCTGATATGATGCTTACTCATCAAGGAAGTCGTCATCATCATCGTAGTCATCGTCATCGTAATCATCATCATCGTAGTCATCATCATCGTAGTCGTCATCATCAGCACCATTATATGGCTCATCATCATAATCGCCATTTGAGTAATCCTCAGCGAATACATTTTCAGGATTATTGCTGATAAGATTGATGCTTGTCTGAACCTCGTTCAGGTTTGTATCAAGTGTAACGAGACCATTCTCGAGACTATCGATAAGATTGCGATAATTCTCTTTCTCTGATTCGAGTGTTGACTTCATAAAGTCCTTTATACTCGTGATCTTATCCTTTGTATAAAGCATAGCACCCATACGAACTTCTGTTGCTTCAGTCTTTGCATCAATAAGAATCTGCTGAGCCTCTGCTCTGGCTGCATCAAGTATCTCATTTGCTCTGCTGTTAGCAAGCTCTGTTATATGATTTGTTTCTACAAGACGATTTGCTTCATTTACTGACTCGGAAATGATAGCGTCAGATCTTGTTCTTGCTGATGCGAGTATAGCTTCCTTATTACGCATTATCTTCTTGCATCTCTCAATCTCGCTTGGGAGCTTAAGCTTAAGCTCTGAAAGCATACGATCTAACTCATCCTTAGGCACAACGATCTTGTTATTTGAAAGAGGCTGATATTTACATCCGTCAATAAATACCTCGATCTCCTCGATCATTTCTTCTACGCCTTTTTTTCCCATTTTTTTAAATCCTCCTGTATTATATATACTTCTCTTCTATTTTTGACTGTACAATTTTCGGTACAAAATCCTGAACAGACTTACCGTAGCTGGCATATTCTCTTACCATGCTTGAACTTACAAATGAATACTTCGGATCAGTTGCAATAAATAACGTCTCAAAATCAGGATAAATCATATGATTACCCTGAGCCATCTTGAGTTCGTTTGCAAAATCAGTTATCTCTCTGAGACCTCTGATAATAATTTTAACATCCTTCTCCTTAGCAAAATCTACCAGAAGTCCTTGAAAACTATCAACCTCAACATTGTCAAGACCTGAGGTTACATCCTTTAACATATTAACACGTTCATCAAGAGAAAACAACGGAGATTTTTTTTGAGAGTTATTGAGAATACATACAATAACCTTATCAAACATCTTCGACGCTCTTTCAATGACATCCATATGTCCGAGTGTAACCGGATCAAAGCTTCCGGGATATATAACAGCACTCATACTATGTCCATCCATTCACTATGCATCCTTTAGACAAAGGAATACATGTTTATTAGTCTTATAATTCTTTGTTTTATAAATAACAAATCCTGTATCTTCGATATAACTCATATCCTCTTCCAGTCTTGCTTCGACTATTATTTTAACATCAGGATTTGTAAACTTTTTACTGTCCAGTACTAAAATAGCCTGTTTCTCAAGCTCTTTACCATAAGGAGGATCAATAAATATAAGATCAAAGTCCACCTTACTGAGACCTCTCAGATAAGCGATTGCGTCACTCTTAACTATAACTGCCTCATCTTCAAACTTGGTAAAATGAATATTCTGCTTAATAATGTTTAAAGCATCTCTATTATTCTCAACAAGCACAGCTGAAGCTGCCCCTCTCGAAAGAGCCTCTATCCCAATCGCACCGCTCCCCGAAAAAAGATCCAGGAACCTCGAGTCAGGAACATCCATCTGTATACAATTAAACAAGGTTTCCTTATACTTATCAGTTGTCGGCCTTGTTGTGTCTCCCTCAAGAGCTTTTAGCGGAAGACTCCTTCTAGAACCTGCAATCACTCTCATAACTTTTTCATTCTACCATAAAACATTTGAATCAACAACTACTTTACATAAAACTTTTTTTATTCACTGATTTTTTCCTTCAGCCACTTTCCTGTTTCAGATAAGTCATCATCAGTCCATCCGGATGTTTTATCACAGGATGAATCAATAAGTGAAGATGTTTCATTCTTATTTGAGAGATTCCATCCGGCATAAGACAGATTATACTCTTCAATCAGCTCAAACCATTCTTCCGCAGAATCATAATCAATCGCACCATTTCCGGACGCATCACATATACTGAACTCAGATATGAAAACACAAAGTCCCGCATCATGCGCCTTCTTTACCTTGTCTCTGATATTTTCCTTATGAGTAGCAGCATAAAAATGTGTTGTATACGCTATATTTTCCTGTCCTTCTATAGGATCCTCGGAAGCTATATCAACATCCTGAGACCAGGTCGGAGTTCCAACTATTATTATCGCATCCTTATCGTTTGCTCTTATAACAGGGATAACCTCTTCAGCATAGCTCTTGATCTCGCTCCACTGAGTGCTTCCATTTGGTTCGTTGCATATCTCATAAAGCACGTTGTCATAATCAGCATACTTTGCAGACATCTCATCAAAGAATGGAATAGCCTCATCCTTATTTGTCTGAGGATTATTATCACTAAGAATATGCCAGTCAATTATTACATACATTCCAAGCTCAGTTGCATAGTCAACACCGTCTGACACGAGCTTCTTCAGCTTATCCTTATCTCCATCCTGACAATATCCGCCGGACTCACCTGTATACATAGCAAGTCTGATGAGATTTGCGCCCCATTCATCTCTGAAGGTCTGGAAGGCTTCTTTATTTACATAGTCAGGGAACCATGCAAGTCCATGGGTACTTATTCCCTTGAGCTGATATTTTTCACCCTTTGAATCAACTATATCAGTTCCTTTTATACTAAGCGCTCCATGATTATCAAGTGGTGTACCGCTCTCAGGCTCTGCCTTTTCCTTTTTAGATTCCTTCTTTTCCTTATCGGATTTTGTTGTAGGCTCTTCTTTAGCTTCTGTATAAAGCTCGCCGCCTATATATACGCTTGCTTCTTTATCCTTATTACCGGATGCACTGTCTTCAAACTCCACCTGAAGTCCAAGGTTCTGAACGGTCTTTTTTGTAAGCGTTGTATTATAATCTACAGATGTTATATAGAGTGTATCATCCTTTATCTTATAGGTACCGTTCCAGTTATCGAGAACCTTTCCACCCTTGAAGCCTGTTATACGTACCTCCCAGTCCTTGAGGTCCTCTGAAGAATCATTATGAATATCTATGTTATACTGGAAAACATACTTATCGCCGCTTTGCCAGTTTCCGCCATCTGAAAGCTTGGCGTAGCAGGCATATTTCTTATCATCCTCAGACTTTTTATCAGACTTCTTGTCGTCGGACTTTTTATCATCCTCTTTATCTGCTTCGCCCTGAGTCGAAGCATCAGCATCTTTATCCTTATCTTCAGCAGTAGTCTCACTCGCCGTTGTCACTTCCTTATTATCAGTAGCTTTATCAGAATTCTTTCCGGCTACTATATAGATAAGAAGCACCACTATAATAAGCACAAGAATTGATATAACTGCAATAACGCCTTTTTTATTCATAGAATTATCTTCCCTTCAAATTGTTTTCCGTATTCAAGTGACACATCCTGTGCCAGCTTAAGCATGTCCGCGTAATTATATATATCAGCTATCTTGAAATCCATATCACCGCTCTGACGGATACCGAAGAAATCTCCGGGTCCTCTGAGCTTCAGATCCTCAGACGCTATATAAAAGCCATCATTAGAGTTTTCCAGAACCTGAAGTCTTTCTACAGATTCCTTTGACTTCTTAACATTTATAAAGATACAGTAGCTCTGCGCATCTCCACGTCCGACTCGTCCTCTCAGCTGATGAAGCTGAGCAAGTCCGAAGCGTTCAGCGTTTTCTATCATCATAAGAGTTGCATTCGGATTATTTATTCCCACCTCAATAACAGTGGTTGATACGAGGACATCTATCTGTCTGTCAACAAACCTGCGAAGTATGTCCGTCTTCTCGTTCTCTTTCATTTTGCCGTGAAGATATTCAACTCTTATACTGCTTCCGAGCTCTTTTTTTAGCTCATCACTGTAGTTTATTACATTTTCAGCCTCTGTTATCTCATTTTCCTCTACCATAGGACAAATGACATAAGCCTGATGACCATCTCTTACCTGCTGTTTTATAAAGCTATATGCAGAAGGACGATACTCTGTTCCAACGACACAGTTTTTTATCCTCTTTCTTTCAGCCGGCATATCCTTTATTACAGAGATATCCATATCAGCGTAAAGTATGATTGCAAGCGTTCGCGGAATCGGTGTGGCGCTCATGATCAGAACATGCGGAATATGTCCCTTAGATGTCAGCTTGTCACGCTGCTTTACTCCGAATCTGTGCTGCTCATCTGTGACAACAAGTCCCAGGTCACTGAACTCCGTCGCTTCCTGTATTATCGCATGTGTTCCGATTACTATATCACAGATACCTTCTTTTAATTCCTGATAAACCGTCCTTTTTTCTTTAGGTGTCATCGAACCCGTAAGAAGTCTGACTGTTATCTTGTAAGGCTTAAGCATACGACTTATATCATCATAGTGCTGTACGGCCAGAACCTCTGTCGGAACCATCAAGGCTCCCTGATGTCCTGAAATCGCATTCATCAGAAGAGCTGTTACAGCAACAACAGTTTTTCCGGAGCCTACATCACCCTGAACAAGCCTGTTCATTACATGCTCTGAAGACATATCTGTTTCTATATCCCTTATCGCTTCCTTCTGTCCATTTGTCAGTTCAAACCCTAGTCCGGAAATAAAGCCGTTCTTCTTTACCAAAGCCTCCTCAGTAACCTTATGAAAGTTTTGTTCAGTAACTGTGGCTTCTCTCAAGCTTCTTATTCTGATCAGGAATTCAAGAAACTCATCAAAGGCTATTCTCCTAAGTGCATTCTTAAGCTTATCCTCATCTCCGGGAAAATGTATCTGCATCAGAGCCTCGCCTCTTGTCATCAGCCCGCGGTTTTCAATCTCATTCTCAGGGAGATACTCCGGTATTCTGACAATCAGATCCTTGACCGAGGTCACCGCCCTTGTAATAGCATTGTTGGTTATCCCGGATTTAAGCGGATATATAGGCTGCATAGTTTTAAGAGCTGACTGATACTTAAACTGCGTAAAATACTCAGGCATCTCCATAACACGCATCGAACCTTTTATTTTGACAATACCATAAAAGATATAACTATCGCCCTTTTTAAATACATTTCTCAAAAAAGGCATGTTGAACCATACCATTCTTATACTGCCGGAATCATCAGCAGCAGAAAGACTCGTGATATTATAGCGGCGACCCTTATGACTTTCCACATAAGTTATCACCTTGCAAAAAACAGCAACCCTGTCCCCTTCAGCAACAGAACTGACTGGGACAGGCTCGCTATATGTCTTATAACTACGCGGATAATAAAACACAAGGTCCTTAATAGTGCTGATTCCCAGCCTGTTAAAGTCCTTCGCCGTTTTCTCTCCAACGCCTTTTACACTTATAATATCATCTTCTAATCTCATATCTACTCAACAGATAAAATATAATAGTATATTGGCTGACCGCCATATCTCACATCTACCTCAAGATCCTCAAACTGCTCTTCAAGTACCGACTTAAGAGCCATAGCATCCTCCTCGGTAGTATCCTCTCCATAATAAACACTTATCATTCCGCTGTCTTCGTCAACCATTTCCTTTATAACATCAATGGTCACATCCTTAACATACTCACCAACCGCCTTTATACCATCATCGGTGATTCCCATGATATTGTTCTTATGAATCTGCATTCCATCTACAGAAGTATCTCTTATAGCAAATGTAACCTCTCCGGTTTTCACATCTCCTATAACATCCTTCATTCCGTGGAAGTTATCCTCAGGCTCAAGAGCTTCATTAAATGCAAGCATAGCACTTATACCCTGAGGGATTGACTTTGTCTCTATTACAAATATCTCCTTATCCTCACAGATAGACTTAGCCTGATTTGCTGCAAGGATAATATTCTTATTATTAGGAAGAATAAATACATTTTCAGCATTTACCTTCTCAACTGCTGAAAGAATATCGTCTGTACTTGGATTCATGGTCTGTCCGCCATGGATGACATAGTCTACACCAACCTCTGTAAATATATCAACAAGGCCATCACCGGAAGCTATAGCTACAAAGCCATACTTCTTTGCCGGCTCAGCCGGTTCAGCCGCAGCTTTCTTTTCTGAAGCACTACGGCTTCTCTCAGCCTTCATCTGCTTGAAAGCAGCCTCCTGCTCCTCTGCCTTTCTCTTTTCATTTTCAATAAGCACTCTCTCAGAATGCTCTTCACGCATATTGTCAACCTTACATCTCGTAAGCTGACCATATTCAAGACCCTTCTCAAAGGCTCTTCCGGGATGGTTTGTATGAACATGTATCTTTACCAGCTCCTCATCGGCAACACAAACAAGTGAATCACCTATAGAAAGAAGATAATCCTTGATACCCTCAACCTCTTTATCCGTAAG
>CACYJP010000025.1 GCA_902774725.1 uncultured Lachnospiraceae bacterium | reverse complement strand
ATATTAATATTTCAGGAGGAGAAGTAAACTCAACTGCTTTATATTGTCCTTTAGATTCTGAAAAAAATATCAATATTACCGGAGGAAGTGTGTATCTGCATGGACAAAAGAGCAGTAGTATAATGGCTGATGGCTCCATTAATATAAGCGGAGGATATGTTGAGACTGATATTGATTCAAAACAGGCGGAAAATAAGGATGAATCATATCTGATGATCTATTCTGCACTTGAAGGCGTAAACATTAATTCTCCTATGTACATCAAAAGTCCTACCGAGTGCAGTGTTATAAAAGACGAAAATACTAATAAATATACAATTGTAAATAAAGATGGCGAGTTTCCTTCCAAAGTAATAATTGCCGATAAAGCTGCGGAGGAGGCAGCGAAGAAGGCGGCTGAAGAAGAGGCTGCAAGAAAGGCAGCCGAGGAAGCAGCAAAGAATAAGAAGAAATACAGCAACGAATGGGTTGATGGCAAATGGTACAACGCAGATGGTATCTGTGACTATGCCGGTATTCTTTCATGGAAACAGAATGAGACAGGCTGGTGGGTTGAGGATACTCTGGGCTGGTATCCGAAGTCACAGTGGCAGAAAATAGATGGTAAGTGGTACTATTTCCTCGATGACGGCTATATGGACTACGGTGAGTACAGAGATGGCTGCTGGCTGGGTGATGACGGAGCCTGGGTAGAAGAGTACGCAAATGGCCACTGGTGCAATGATTCTAATGGCTGGTGGTACGAAGATAACGGCTGGTATCCGGTTAATCAGTATCTGTGGATAGATGGAGTAAAGTACTGGTTTGATTCTGATGGATATTGGAGATAATTAAATATATATAAAAGCAGGTATAGTTCATTGGTAGAACATCAGCTTCCCAAGCTGAGGAGGCGGGTTCAATTCCCGTTACCTGCTTTTGTTTTTTTTGCTTGAAATAAACCCCCTTACCCCCTATAATATAAAAGGCGAAAATTGGTCCTATATATACTTTAGGACTTTAACCAAAATACATATATGGAGGATTTAGTAATGAGCGACAAGCTTAAAATGTCAGCAAGTGAGAGAATAGCATGCTTACTTGATGACGCAAGTTTTGTTGAGATCGGTTCTGAGGTTACTTCCAGAACAACTGATTTCAACACTCAGTCTCTCGATACTCCTAAGGACGGTGTTGTAACCGGCTATGGACAGATCGATGGAAGACTGGTCTATGTTTACAGTCAGGACTCAGCAGTTCTTGGTGGTGCGATCGGCGAGATGCATGGCAAGAAGATAGCTGCTATCTATTCCCTGGCGATGAAGGTTGGTGCTCCGGTAATCGGACTTATTGACTGTGCAGGTCTGAGACTCCAGGAAGCAACTGATTCACTTCACAGCTTTGGTTCACTTTTCAAGAAAAGTACCATGGCATCAGGCATAATCCCACAGATCACTGTAATATTTGGAAATTCAGGTGGTGGAACAAGTATACTTGCCGCTCTTTCTGACTTTACATATATGGTTGATTCAGCGAAGCTGTTTGTTAACAGCCCAAATGCCATTAAAGGAAATTATGAGGAGAAATGTGACACAGCTTCAGCAGCTTTTGTTAGTGGAAATACTTCACTCGTTGATGAGGTTTGTGAGTCTGATGAAGATGCACTCAGAAAGGTAAGAAATCTTGTAACATATCTTCCTGCAAACAATATGGAAGATGCTTTCGGTGATTGTGAGGATGATATCAACAGAACAATCCCAAATATCGCTGATTATAAAGATGACGCAAGAAAGGTTGCTGAGTGTATAGCTGATGACAGCATGGTAATTGAGTCTAAGAAGGACTTTGGTATGGATGTATTTACCGGCCTTATCAGAATAGGCGGAGTCACAGTAGCTGTTATAGGAAATCAGGAAAGACTTATCAGTCCTGATGGAGCTTCAAAGGCAGCTTCATTCGCAAATCTTGCTGATTCGTTCAATATCCCTATTCTTACACTTACAAATGTAAAGGGCTTTGAGGCTTCATTTGAGAGTGAGAGAACTATTGCAAAGGAAACTGCAAAGCTTACAGTAGCTCTTGCTGATGCAACAGTTCCAAAGGTAAATGTAATAATAGGTGATGCATTTGGATCAGCTTACATAGTAATGAATTCAAAATCAATCGGTGCTGATATAGTTTACGCTTGGCCATCAGCAAAGGTTGGTATCACAGATCCACAGGTTGCAGCAGAAATCATCTATGCAGATGAAATAGATGCTTCAACTGACAAGGTGGAAGTAATAAAGAATTATGCTGATAAGATAAGCAAAGAGCAGTCAGATGCAAAGGCTGTTGCAAGAAGAGGATATATCGATGATATCATTGAGCCTGATGCAACAAGAAAGAGAGTCTTTGCTGCATTTGATATGCTTGCTACTAAGAGAGAGGATAGACCATATAAAAAGCATATGGCCTTTTAAGGAGGAGTAGAGAATGAGATTAAAGCTTAAAAAGACGCTTTTACTTTGCGCGATTCTTACATTTCTGCTCTCCTTAACTGGATGTGGTGAGAAAGAGGAGCTTTATTTCGAGGTCAATAAGTCTTTGATGCAGAGCTACACAAAGGATATCATCGAACAGTATTATGATACTACTAAGGAAGAACAGGAGTATTATATGAGCGATGAGAATGAGGATACTTTGTCAAAAACTGCTGTATCCGGCTTTAAGGCCGCAGAAACAACTGATCATGTAGGACACTTTTTGTCCTATAAGACAGATGAGGACTCAGTCACATTTAGTAATGGTGCAAATGGCAAGGTTCTTTGCTCGCAGATCTGTAAATATGAGCATAGAGATGTTAAGGTTACGGTTGCTTATAAGGAGAATAAGAAGTTTGCACTTGATAAGCAGAAAACATATGATCAGATAGTTGAAGTGTCAGCAAATTATGGAATGGATGTTTCGTCATTTATAATGCAGGCCTTCGGAAATGATCCGACATACGACCTTTCTTCAGTGGATAAGTTCCTTGACAGCTATATGGCTGCAGATATGAAGGAATATCCATTTACACCGGTTGAGGTCGAGGTAAGCCCGGTTTATTCAAAGGGTGAGCTTGTTGGACAGGCTGGTAAGAATACAGCAATTGGTATGGGAGTAGTATTTGCAGTACTTATCTTTATATCATTTATCATAAGTCTTCTGAAATTCCTGCCACTCCTTTTTGATGCAGATATCAAGAAGGCAAAGGCTGAAGCTAAGAAGGCTGCCGAGGAAGCAAAGAAGAAGACACAGGATCTTATCATCGCAGATAGTAAGATAGATGATAATTCCGGTTTCGGCGAAGAAGAGACAGTAATGCTTAAAGATCCAGGATTTGATGAGGATCTTATGAATGATAGTGAACTCGTTGCAGTTATAACTGCAGCAATATATGCAGCATCTTCCGGAAGTGGTCTTAGAGCGCCGGCTTATACTGCAAGTAATGACAAGCTGGTTGTAAGATCTATCAGAAGAGCAAGAAAATAATAAATATCATGTGTTTAATCAATTAGGAGGATTAAAATGAAAAATTATAGAATTACAGTAAATGGTACTGCATATGATGTTGCAGTTGAAGAAATCGGTGGTGGAGCAGCACCTTCAGCAGCCCCAGCAGCAGCTCCAGTAGCGGCACCGGCTGCCCCAGCAGCAGCACCTGCAGCAGCTCCGGCAGCTTCAGGCTCAAAGGGTAGCGTAGTTGTTTCAGCTCCAATGCCTGGAAAGATCCTTGGCGTTAAGACTGAAGTTGGTAAGGACGTTAAGAAGGGTGAAGTTCTCATGGTACTTGAGGCCATGAAGATGGAAAACGAAATCGTTGCACCTGAGGATGGAAAGGTTGCTTCTGTTGATGTAGCAGTAGGAGCTCAGGTTGAATCCGGAGATACACTTGTAACACTTAACTAGTATTGCAGATGTATCAGTAACCTGAGGAGGTAGAAAATGAAAGAGATAATAATGAATCTTGCCAATCAGACAGGATTTGCGACTCTCAATTACAAGAATTATATAATGATACTTGCAGCGTTTTTCTTCTTATATCTTGCAATTGCTAAAGGGTTCGAGCCACTCCTGCTGGTACCGATTGCATTCGGTATGTTTTTGGTAAATATGTTTCCGAGTATTATTCAGGAAGGTGGACTTTTACACTATTTCTATAAACTCGATGAATGGAGTATTCTTCCTTCACTCATTTTCATGGGTGTAGGAGCAATGACGGACTTTGGACCGTTAATTGCGTATCCGCCGAGCTTCATACTTGGAGCTGCGGCTCAGTTTGGTATCTATGGTGCTTATTTCCTTGCAATCGCATTTGGATTTACAGGAAAAGAAGCGGCTGCCATTTCAATAATCGGTGGTGCTGACGGACCTACATCTATCTTCCTTGCCGGAAAGCTTGGAATGGGTGATACACTTCTTGGTCCTATAGCAGTTGCAGCGTACTCATATATGTCGCTTGTTCCTGTTATACAGCCACCATTTATGAAGCTTTTCACAACTAAGAAGGAAAGACTTATCAAGATGCCTCAGCTTCGTAAAGTTACAAAGATTGAGAAGATTATCTTCCCTATAGTTGTTACTCTCGTTGTAGTTATGATTCTTCCTACAACAGCACCACTTGTTGGTATGCTGATGCTTGGAAATCTTTTCAGAGAGTCAGGTGTTGTTAAGCAGCTTACAGAGACATCTTCAAATGCACTTATGTACATAGTAGTTATTCTTCTTGGTACTTCAGTTGGTGCTACAACAAGTGCTGAAGCATTCTTACAGGTATCTACTCTTAAGATAGTTCTTCTTGGACTTATTGCTTTCAGTCTTGGTACGACGGCGGGAGTCCTATTTGGAAAAATAATGTGCGTCGTCTCGAAGGGCAAGGTCAATCCGCTTATCGGTTCAGCAGGCGTATCTGCAGTTCCTATGGCAGCCAGAGTTTCACAGAAGGTTGCGGCTGAATATGATCCGACAAACTTCCTTCTTATGAATGCGATGGGACCAAATGTTGCCGGAGTTATCGGAACCGCGGTTGCCGCCGGAACCTTTATGGCTATCTTTAATGTACATTAATGCTTTGAAGTTTAACAACATTCTTCTCCAAACACGCAAGCAATTTTCTATAATCATCCAGTTTCCTTCTACAAGCAGAAAACTGCTCGGCTACAACTCGTTTGCAAGCCCTATAAAAAATAGGAAGGCTTGCAAACTTCGGACAGGATCGCTCGCAGTGCTGCTTGTGAATCCAACTGTTCGATTATCGCGAAAATTGTGCTATCGTTTGACGAAGAACGTGTTAAAACAAGTAGATTAATGAACTATTTCAAGAATTATGATATACATGTAAAAGAAAAGAATATAGAAAGGAAATAAAAAAATGTCAGAAATAAAGAAGCTTGGCATTACTGAGACAGTCCTCCGTGACGCTCATCAGTCTCTTATAGCGACTCGTATGCCAACAGAAGAAATGCTTCCAATTATAGATAAGATGGATCAGGTTGGCTACCATTCAGTAGAATGCTGGGGCGGTGCTACATTTGATTCATGTCTCAGATTCCTGAAGGAGGATCCATGGGACAGACTTCGTAAGCTTAAGGCTGGCTTTAAGAATACAAAGCTTCAGATGCTTTTCAGAGGACAGAATATCCTCGGGTACAGACCTTACGCTGATGATGTAGTTGAGTATTTTGTTCAGAAGTCTATAGCAAATGGTATTGATATCATTCGTATATTTGACTGTCTGAATGATCTTCGTAACCTTGAAACTGCAGTAAAGGCTACAAATAAAGAAGGTGGACATGCACAGATAGCTCTGTCATATACACTTGGTGATGCTTATACTCTTGACTATTGGAAAGAGACAGCCAGAAAGATCGAGGAGATGGGAGCAGATTCAATCTGTATCAAGGATATGTCAGGTCTTCTCGTTCCATATGAGGCAGAGAGACTTGTTAAGGCTCTTAAGGAAGGTTCAAGTCTTCCTATTCAGCTTCATACACATTATACATCAGGTGTGGCTTCAATGACTTATCTCAAGGCTGCTGAGGCTGGGGTTGATGTTATTGATACAGCTATTTCACCTTTTGCTCTTGGTACTTCTCAGCCTGCAACTGAGGTTATGGTTGAGACCTTCAAGGGAACTGACAGAGATACAGGTCTTGATCAGAAGCTTCTTGCTGAGATAGCTGAGTACTTCAGACCATACAGAGAAGAGTGTCTTGAAAGTGGTCTTATGAGTACAAAGATTCTTGGTGTTAATATAAAGACACTTCTTTATCAGGTACCTGGTGGTATGCTTTCAAACCTTGTGTCACAGCTCAAGGAAGCTAAACAGGATGATAAGCTTCAGGAGGTTCTTGAAGAGGTTCCACGTGTTCGTAAGGACTTCGGTGAACCACCACTTGTTACACCATCATCACAGATCGTCGGAACACAGGCTGTTCTCAACGTTCTCATGGGTGAGAGATATAAGATGGTTACAAAAGAGTCTAAGGACCTTCTTTCAGGTAAGTATGGTCAGACAATTAAGCCATTTAATGAAGAGGTTCAGAAGAAGGCTATCGGTGATACAGTTCCGATTACTCACAGACCTGCTGATGATATCGAACCTGAGCTCGACAGACTCAGAGATGAGATCAAGCAGTATATACAGCAGGATGAGGACGTGCTTTCATATGCACTGTTCCCGCAGGTTGCAACTGAATTCTTCAAATACAGGCAGGCACAGCAGACTGGTGTAGATCTTTCAAAGGCAGATACTGCTAACAAGACATATCCTGCATAAATAGAGATAAAAGGGACGGCTCTTTGTTTTGGATCCGTCCCCTTTTAAAATATTGAGATAAGAAGTGAATCCTTAGATATAATGGATAAAATGATAATAATCGGTGCAGGAGCTGCCGGAATGATGACGGCTATTCATGCATCCGAAAAATACGATGTCACAATAATTGAAAAAAACGATAAGCCCGGTAAAAAGCTTTATATAACCGGAAAGGGAAGATGTAATCTGACTAATGCTTCGGACGAGGAAACATTTTTGAAAAATGTTGTAAGTAACCCTAAGTTCCTTTACAGTGCCATTTATTCCTATAATCAGTCAGCTGTTATGGCTGATTTTGAGAGGTGGGGTTTAAGGCTTAAGACCGAGAGGGGAAACAGGGTTTTTCCTGAAAGCGACCATTCTTCTGATGTCATCAAGACGCTTAGAAATCAGCTCGAAAAAAGAGGCGTAACTATTCTTTATAATACTCAGGTTAAAAGACTTCTTTATGATGAATCTGAGGATTTCGGGTTTAAGATAAAGGGTGTTGAGCTTTCTGCCGGTAAGTCCTCAGCCAAAGGTTCTAAGAATAGTCTTTATGCAGATGTGATAGTTCTTGCCTGCGGCGGTCTTTCATATCCTGTTACGGGTTCTTCCGGTGATGGACTAAGGCTCTTAAAACCCTTTGGGATTGATGTAAGCAGACCATATCCGGCTCTTGTACCTCTTGAAACAAAGGAAGATGAAGTGTCAGATATGATGGGACTTTCTCTGAAAAATGTTTCAGTAAAGATTACTGCCAAGAAGGAGAATTATCCGGGTTTAAAGAAAGATAAAGTTATCTATCAGGATTTCGGCGAGATGCTTTTTACACATTTTGGTGTAAGTGGCCCTTTATGTTTGTCGGCGTCTTCATATATAGGCAGCTTTCTCAGGAAATATGAAGAAATAAAGGAATATAAGCTGGATTTGTCGATAGATCTTAAACCGGCACTGACAGAGGATGAGCTTGATAAAAGGGTGCTGAGAGACTTTGAAGAGTTTCATAACAGAGACTTTCAAAATAGTCTTGGCAAGCTTTTCCCAAGGCTGCTTATTCCGGTCATCGTAAAAAGAAGCGGTATAAGACCTGATAAAAAGGTAAATGAAATATCTTATGAGGAAAGAAAAAGATTAGTTGGGATTATTAAAGATCTTAGCTTTACAATAGATGGACTGAGAGACTTTGATGAGGCGATTATAACAGGAGGGGGTGTCTCGGTAAAAGAGCTTAGTCCACAAAATATGGAACTAAAAAAAGTACAGGGGCTTAGAGTTGTCGGAGAAATGATAGATGTAGATGCATTAACCGGCGGCTTTAATCTGCAGATTGCCTGGTGTACAGCCTTTATGGCGGCTGAATAATTATCAGGTAAAAGGAAAAGAGGGGTAAGAAATAATGAAGGTTAAGAAAGTGATAGCTGTGCTTACGGCTGCAATGATGCTATCATCCGGATGTGGCAAGAAGGATACTAAAGTCGATGATTATGGAGATTCGTCTAAAGAGTCTGCTGTTTCAGATTCTCAGTTTGAAGAGTCAGATGCTAAGCTGAGTGAAAAGCTTGGTGGTGATACTCTGGATTATACGAATAATTTTTCTTTAAATGGAAGGAATGCTAAGATAGACCTTTCGTACAGTGTTCCGGATATAGAGAGCGTTCCTGTTTATAAGGCTACTTCAGTTCAGGAAACTGAATTAAAGGAAGATGAAATAGTTAAAAATCTTCTTGGAGATACTGCCAAGACTTTAAATACATCAGACAGGGATCAGTTTAAGGAAGAATTAGGTGATTCATCATACATAATACAAACTATTCAGATGGTGATTTATATTAATGATGGTGATTACACTATCAGAGCTTCATCTGCACCTACGTGGCTGGATGAAGAAAGATTTTTTGTTCATAATTATGAAGGTGAAGTAAATGGTTCGGTTTATCAGCTCATGTTTTCTTATAGCAGGAAGTATGATGAAATGATTGTTGCTTTCTTCCCGACGGATATCGGAAAAACAGTAGGTGATCCTGAGCTTAAAAATGTTGCGTGGTCACTTCCTGATGGTACGTTTTATGCCTATTATAAAAATAAGCCTGTGACCTTTGATATCACTGAGGTTATGTCAGACAGACCTAACAAATGTACCTTGTCAGATGATGAGCTTGTTTCAACTGTAACAACTACACTAAAGGATAAGCTTTACCTGTCATATCCTAATGCCGGTATTTCTTTCTATGGAAGTAATCTCAATATGGTTGATACAAAGTCGAATGATAAAAAATGTGAAGCTATTTTCTATAACGATGATGCGCTAAACAGTCCAACTCTTGAAGGTGCTGTGCGTGATGGATACTTCTCATCGATCATGGGAGACATTAATGGAGTGAGAGTAATTCGAAATGCTGATATATCTGATGAAAAAGCGTTTGAATCATATTCTAATAATATGGTCACGGTAAATAACTCCGGAGTTATTGGCTTTAATGTTATAGCATCGCACAATTATCATGAGGCGCTCGCTGAAAATGTAAATCTGCTCAGCTTTAAGGATGCAATGGATTCATTCGTCGGCCAGGCTGCGGATAAAATTGATGCTTCTAAGATAAAAAATAAAACAGGTGATCTTGAGTTTTCATATGTTGATTTTGCTTACTATAATGTTCCTGTCGGGGAATCAGGTGAAGAATACAGGCTCAGTCCGGTATGGGAGCTTGAGGCTAGAGATAATGGCAGAAGACCGATTCTAAGAGTGCTCATCAATGCGATAGACGGAAATATAGTAGATGTGTTTTATTGATTTTGAAACAGTTTTCGAGTTTGATAAGGACTAAAACTCTGTACTAAAAAAATGTATTATGTTAGAATAACAAAGTTGGATTATTAATTAATTCATTTACTTAGAATAAAATCTTTGGGGGTATTTTAATGAATATTGCAATTGACGGCCCTGCAGGAGCAGGAAAAAGTACTATAGCAAGACTTGCTGCAAAGGAGCTTGGCTTTGTTTATGTTGATACAGGTGCCATGTATCGTGCCATAGCGCTTTATCTTTTGGATAACCATACTGATATCAATGATGAGGCTGATCTTAAGAAGGCACTTGATAGTATCAATATAAATATAGTCTATGAAAACGGTGTTCAGCATGTTTTTCTTGATCTTGTGGATGTTTCTGAAGAGATAAGAAGTGAGAAGGTAGGAAATATGGCTTCTACTTCATCAGCACTTGCACCTGTAAGAGCAAAGCTGCTTGATCTTCAGAGAGATGTTGCTGCAAAGAATGATGTTATTATGGATGGAAGAGATATCGGAACAAACATCCTTCCAAATGCTGAGCTCAAGATATATCTGACTGCATCAGTAGATGTCAGAGCAAAGAGGAGATATGATGAGCTTAAGCTTAAGGGTGAAAGCCCTGATCTCGAGGAGATAAAGAAGGGTATTGAGCAAAGAGATTATCAGGATATGAATCGTGATATAGCTCCACTCAAGCAGGCAGAGGATGCGGTATTCCTTGATACCTCTGATATGAGCATATCTGAAGTTGTAGATGAGATAATCAGACTTAAGAATGAACTTTAAGATGGAGAAATGCTTATGGAAGTAATCCTTGCTGAAAAAGCCGGGTTCTGCTTTGGGGTTAAAAGAGCTGTAGACAAAGCATTTGAAGAGGCTGAAAACTCCGGAGAAAAAAAGGTTTATACATTTGGACCTATTATTCATAATGAGGAAGTGACCAGGCGTCTTGAGCAAAATGGTGTAGGAATGATAGAAAGCCTTGAAGAGCTTAGTCGGATTCCTGAGAACTCCAAGATAATAATCAGGTCGCATGGTGTGGGACGTGATATATATGACGCGATTAACAAGGCGGGGCATGAGGTAGTTGATGCCACATGTCCGTTTGTAAGTAATATCCACAAAATAGTCGATGAAAGGTCTTCGGAAGGTGATGAAATCCTTATAATAGGTAATCCCGGACATGCAGAGGTAGAGGGTACGATAGGCTGGTCACATACAAAGCCATATCTTATCAATAGCGCTTCTGATATAGATAATCTTCCTGACTTTGGGGATAAAAAAATCACAGTTGTTTCACAGACAACATATAGCCTAAAAAAATTTCAAGAACTAGTTGCAGTTTTACAAGATAAATATTATAATATTAATGTTTGCAAAACTATTTGTAATGCTACCGAAGAACGTCAGTCTGAGGCTGAAAAGCTCGCGGCTTCTGTAGACCATATGATAGTTATCGGGGGAAAGAATAGTTCTAATACGCAAAAATTATATGAAATAAGCAGACAGCAATGTAACAATACTTACTATATACAGACACTCGTTGATTTGGATTTAACTGTTTTTGAATCCGCTAGTAGGGTAGGTATTACTGCTGGGGCATCTACCCCGAATTATGTTATTAAGGAGGTTCAAGACAGTATGTCAGAATTAAGTTTTGAGGAGATGTTACAGGACGAAACACCTGTATCAATCAGACCTGGACAGGTCGTGGAAGGAGAGGTTATAACTGTTAAGCCTGATGAGCTTGTAGTTAATATCAACTATAAGTCAGATGGTATTGTAACAGCAGCTGAGTATTCAAATACTCCGGTTGATCTTACAACAGTTGTTAAGCCTGGTGATTCAATCACTGTTAAGGTTCTTAAAACAAATGATGGAGATGGACAGGTTCTTCTGTCGCATAAGAGAGTAGCCGCTGAGAAGGCTTATGCAGAGCTTGAAGAAGCCTTCAATAATCAGGAAGTTCTCAAAGGAAAGGTTACACAGGTTCTTTCAGGTGGACTTAGCGTTACTGTTAACGAATGTCGCGTATTCATTCCAGCAAGTCTAGTTTCAGATACATTTGAGAGAGATCTTTCAAAATATCTTGATCAGGAAGTAGAATTTGTATTAACAGAGTTTGATCCAAGAAAGAGAAGAATAATTGGAAATAGAAAGAAGATAGTTGCTGAGCAGAAGGCAGCTGCTGCAGAGGAGCTTTTCTCTAAGATAAGTGTTGGAGATACAGTTGAGGGTGTTATCAAGAACATCACAGACTTCGGTGCATTTGTTGATCTCGGTGGTGCTGATGGACTTCTTCACATCTCAGAGATGTCATGGGGAAGAGTTGATAATCCTAAGAAGCTGTTTAATGTTGCAGATAAGGTTAAGTGCTTCATTAAAGATATCAATGGAAGCAAGATAGCTCTTTCACTTAAGTTTGAGGATGAGAATCCTTGGAAGGATGCTGAAGAGAAGTATGCAATCGGTACAGTAGTTAAGGGTAAGGTTGCTCGTATGACAGACTTCGGAGCTTTCGTAGTTCTTGAGCCTGGTATTGATGCACTTCTTCATGTATCACAGATAGCTAGAGAGCATATCGAAAAGCCATCTGATGTACTTAAGAGTGGACAGGAGATCGAGGCTAAGGTTGTAGATCTTAAGATCCCTGAGAAGAAGATCAGTCTTTCTATCAAAGCTCTTTTAAATGAAAGAGAGCCAGAGGTTAAGGAAGAGGAAGTTAAGGAAGAGGAGACTGCAGAGATTCCTGAGAGCGAAGAGATCTCAGAGAGCCTTCCTGTAGATGATCTTCTTAAGACTGAAGAGCCAGCTGCTGAGGCTGTTGAGGAAGTAGCTGAAGAGGCTGCTGAGGAAGCCGCAGAGGAAGCTGCAGAGGCACCTGCTGAGGATGCAGAGTAATTTTCAGTCGAAAATATATATATGATTATCACATAAAGAGCGGTTATGAAATACCGCTCTTTATTAATAATATGGTATAGCTATGGACATATTTAAAATAAGAAGAATAATAAAACAGCTGATATGGTGTATGTTTCTTCCGGTTATTTTTAATACATTTGCACTTGTTGGAAATGTTGCAAAAAGACCTGATTCCTTCGGTAAATTGTTTTTACCTGTTTTAATCTACACTGTTTTTGCTGTTTTTATTATTTTATATCTTGTTCTTACAATTAAGCTTAGAAATAATGATGAATACATAAAATCATCAGCTGATAAAAAAGAAGGCATCGAAAAAAAGGATGTTTTATTTGTTGTACTGCTTGCTATGTTTGCAGTTTTACTGAGACTTCCTATGTACGGGACCTTCCAGAGATGGGATGCAGGAGAGTATTTCTATAGGATCGTTAATGCCTGCTATGATTACGATTTTACCTTTAAGGGCTTTTTGAATACATTTAGTATCTGTAGTCATACGAATTATGGATTTTCGAGTGTTATTGGATCGTTTATGTTCATAGCTCCGTATTCCTACAGAATTATCAATGTTCTTCAGATAACACTTTCAGTGCTTGCTGTTCTTTGCTTATATTCAGTGTTCAAGAAAACCTGGAAGCTTTCTAAAGCAAAGGCATTTATGGGAGCGCTGATGGTAAATATGATTCCGGTGTTCCTGGGACTTTCTACATATCTTTCGCCGGATTATTTTATATTTGTATTTTTTGTTTTTGCTCTCTATTTCAGAAGCAGGGACCTTCATATAATGGAAGCCTTTATGATGATTCTTCTTGTATTCTGCAAGGAAAACTGTGCACTCATAGTATTTGGCTTTTATAGTGTAAGCGTTATCTATTCCTTTATAAAAAGTGATAGGGGAATTAAAAACAGATTGTTAAATGTTCTAAAATCACCGTCTATCTGGGTTGCTGCGGTCACAGGTATTTTATTTATTCTCGCATATTTTAATAATGCAAATAGCTGGTCCAGTGATTCCGGAAATGCTGACAAAGCCTTTACCTACAGTCGTGTGTATGTGATCATCAGAATCAAACAGATGTTCTTTACACATTTCACAAGCATTATGACATTTGTGAGTCTGGCTTGTATGTTTATTATTGTTTTTAGGATAAGGAAGAAGATAAAAGAAAAGCAGCTTCTGGATGGGGCATTTCTTAATTCTTTATTTGGCCTTATGTTTGCGATGGCATTTATGTGTGCGATAGGTGTTGTTTATCACATAGCTGTATCGGCGAGATATGATACATTTTTCGTTGGATGTCTTGCTATATATATGATAGTGCTGCTTGGTATTCTGTGTATGTATTATAACAATCGCAAGATGTCTGCTATTTATTATGTGATCACCGGGGTACTCTCTATTTTGTTTATGACAGAATCCTTTGTAACAATTGATCCGCTCGCAAGAAGATGGTTTGAACAGCTGGATCTCGGAAGAGGCTATACTATTGATTATGAGTCTGAATATAAGGATTATATGGGAGACAGTCTGGTTTATAATTATCAGTATTCCTGGTTGGATAAGTCTTTAGACGCAATGCTTAGAGATATAGATTTTGATGGAAGCAAGGCTGTTTATCTTCCTTATAAGCAGTTTGATTCGGGCAGTGCTCTACATCTTGCCGGAAATAGCCGTTTCTACAGGGTTGGATGGGACGATGTAAAAAAGGAAAGATGCTATTATCGTCCGGAGGATACATCCGTAACCAAAATTAATTCCTATTACGTAGATGATTATAAAACGTACTTCCCATATAAGGATCTTTTCTATGATGAGTATATGGATGAGAACACTATCACTGATGAGGGTGTTTATACCGGAATCAAGTATTATGGTGGCTGTGATAAGTACCTCGACAGACTTGAACAGTATTTTTATCATGATCCCAAAACCTGTGTGGATAAAGGCTGCGGAAGACTTGAATACTATAAAGTGTATAAAAAGGATTCGTATGATGATGCTTTATCTGTCGGAGAAGTGATTGATAATTCATCTTATACTGATAATCCGACATACAAGCAGGATCTGGCTGTTGCGTATGATATACTGAATGGTAACTATGATGTTCTAAAAACTCAGGTTGATGAGCTCTTTAATTATAAGTACGGACTTAATTCCAGTATTATACAGATAGGAGT
Source organism: uncultured Lachnospiraceae bacterium (assembly GCA_902774725.1). Lineage (GTDB taxonomy): Bacteria > Bacillota > Clostridia > Lachnospirales > Lachnospiraceae > Eubacterium_Q. The sequence goes on along the minus strand of CACYJP010000025.1, from coordinate 3,033 downwards.
TCATGACAGAGTAGATATAAGACCAATGGACAGTGTTTCTGCCGATTTTACTGTAACTGATGATAAGGGAAATGAAATCATCAGAAGAGACAGGATGAGTGTGACCGTTGGAGACGTTGGACTGATAGATGAAGTAGACTCGGCACTTCAGGAGATGGAAATCGGAGACTCTGAAACAGTAGACTATGTTGTTCCTGAAAATGTACTCGGTCTTGAACAGTACGCCGGTCAAACAGTTTATATAAATATCTATGTACAGGACATCCTGTGCATATATGAAAACCAGCTAAATCAGGCCCAGCTTGTAAATCTTTATAATTCGTCCTTTGACTATATATGGAATTATTATAAGAATCTTCTTATCTGCGATATAATCGATAAGAATAAAGAAGCATACGAAAATGGAAAAACTGATTATGAATCAGAAGAAGCGCGTTTAGGTATAGAAAGCTATATGTCAGAGTACTTTGAGAGCCATGGCTTTAGTGAGAATGATTTTTTAAATAAATATGCCGGGATATCTTCTCAGGATTTTGAGAAAGCAAAAGTAATACTTGCCAACAGTAAGGATGAACTGGATAAGTTATATGAAAAACTTGAAACAGCATACTGGAATGCGCCGGGTTATTGATTATGGATATAACAGGCTTATAAAAAATATGGATATAACAGGCTCATAAAAAATACTTGCTTTATTTATTTTAGTGTGATATACTGTGCGAGTTGTTTAATTAAGACGGTCCGCTGTGTCTGTATCCAAAATAGAGATACGTTATTATAGATAGAAAGAACGTCTGAAAACTTATTTCATTTTTTGGAGGTTTTTACCATGAACAGTTATGAAAACATTATCAAGGGCATCGAGGATGCTCAGCTTCGTGAAACTGCTCTTAAGTTCAATGTTGGTGATACAGTAAAGGTATCAGCAGAGATCAAAGAGGGTGAGAAGACAAGAATTCAGGTCTTTGAGGGAACAGTTATCAAGATCCAGGGACATGGAGCTAGACAGACATTTACAGTTAGAAAGAACTCTAACGGCGTAGGTGTTGAGAAGACTTGGCCACTTAACTCACCACTCGTAAAGAAGGTTGACGTAGTAAGAAGAGGTAAGGCTAGACGTGCTAAGCTTTACTATCTGCGTGACAGAGTTGGTAAGAGAGCTAAGGTTAAAGAAGTAGTTAAATAAGCTATCTTGAATCTTGTGACCGGAGTTTTTACTCCGGTCTTTTAACTATATTCCGGTATTTTATTATTCTGGTATTTTATTCTGGTTTCTATCTGATTTGGAGCGAGTATGAAAAAGAGAAAAGGATCTGCAGAGTTTACACTTGGAAAAAAAGAAGTAAAGAAGCCTGAAAAACTCTTTATTGGAAAAAGGCTGTTCAATACATTTCTTATTATTTTTGCTGCAATAGTTCTTGGATACGGGTTCATAACCTTTTGTTTTCAAACGGTTTATATGACAGGACCATCAATGGAATCAACCATATCAAATAATGATGAGCTTGTCATGAATAAGCTTGCTTATAAGTTTGGCAAAATTAAAAGAAATGATATTGTTGCTATTAAGAAAATCGGCAGTGAGGATTATTATGATATTAAAAGAGTTGTTGGTGTACCCGGTGATTCTATCTCTGTAGTTGCCGGTCGTCTGGTTATCAATGGAAAGCACACAAGTGATGATCTGCCATATTCTTTTATTAATTCACCCGGTATACTCAGTGAAACAATTACACTAGGTGATGAGGAATATTTCGTTCTTGGCGATAATACCAGTAACAGCGAGGATTCCAGATACATAAATTATGGAAAAGTACAGAAGTCTGAGATAAAAGGGAAGATAACCTACAGACTTTCTCCGAAGGATAAAAGAGGAAAAGTAAAATAATGGATATTAACTGGTATCCGGGACATATGACCGGTGCTCGAAGAAAAATGCAGGAGGATATCAAGCTTTGTGATGTTGTTATAGAACTGCTTGATTCAAGAATACCGCTTAGCAGTAAGAATCCTGATATAGATGAGCTGGCAAAACAAAAGAAGCGTGTAGTTATAATGAATAAGTCAGACCTGGCTGACCGTGAGGTAAATGAGGCCTGGAAGAAGTATTATGAGGAAAAAGGCTTTGTTTGCGTAATGATGGACAGCAGAGTTCGCAAGCAGACACTTAAGGTTACCGAAGCTGTACGAGACGTATGTAAAGAAAAAATCGAACGTGACAGAAGAAGGGGAATCGCTAACAGACCTATCAAGGCAATGGTTGTTGGTATACCAAATGTCGGTAAGTCTACATTTATTAATTCTTATGTTGGAAAGGCTACCGCTAAAACAGGTAATAAACCCGGTGTTACAAGAGGTAATCAGTGGATTAGGATTTCGAAGGATATAAGTCTGCTTGATACACCTGGTATTCTGTGGCCTAAGTTTGAAAATGAAGAAATAGGTCTGAGCCTTGCATATATAGGTTCAATAAATGATAACATCCTTGAACTTACAGAGCTTGCTACAAGACTTCTCGTTAAAATAGATGAGCTTTATCCGGGAATTATCTATGACAAGTATGAAATAGGTCATGTAGATAATAATGATGAGCTGCTTTATGAGATAGCAAAGTACAAGAAATGTATAAAAAAGGGTGGAGAAGAGGATATAGAAAAGGCTGCCAAGCTTGTTCTCGATGATATGAGACAAGGACGACTTGGCAAAATATCTCTTGAAAGACCTTGATATTACACTGAAAAAGTGTCATAATTCAAAAGACGTTAATTGTATTATGTGATTGGAGAAAAAGTATGTCTAACGATTCTGAAGACAGACGCTCTGACTTTGCCAAATGGGCAGAGGAAATGAGTTATGAGGAAGAAATCTGGCCGTGCGCGGTCGACAAAGCGAGAGACAAATTGCACGACATCAACAAAGAGTTTGGAGAGAACGCGCAGCTCATAAAGATGGAACTAATCGCAGATTGAGGAGGGCGAAATGGAACAGAACGAAAAAAACTATATGTACGCGCGAAAAAGATTTTTTGCATTT
>CACYJP010000024.1 GCA_902774725.1 uncultured Lachnospiraceae bacterium | reverse complement strand
TTTATACCTCTGTCGCCTTCAGCTCTATCAATTATTACCTGCTCACAAGAGAGCGCACAGACTTTAAAATGGCGCCGGAAGGAGTTAAGGAGTACGCTGCGTTATTTATTCAGATTGTTTTCGCAGTAGCCTTATTCTTCTATCCTTCTGCTCTTATCATAGCACCATTACTCGCATATGATTTTGCACATCTGAGAAACTATATAGCCTTCGGAGTTCTATTAATCGCCTTCAGTGCCTCGGCGGGTGCGCTGAGCCTCCCGCTCATCATCTTTCTTATACTGATGACCGGTGTGGCAATTATTATGAATATCAGAACCGAACGAGAGCTGGTGCTTAGCAGTAACTTTAAAAAGCTGAGAGATGACAGCTCAGAAAAAAATGCACTTCTCCGCAAGCAGAATCAGGAGCTGTTAAGTATACGAGACAGTGAGGTTTATAACGCCCAGCTGGCCGAACGAAACCGCATCGCACGCGAGATACATGACAACGTAGGGCATACACTGTCCCGTGCGATTTTGCAGATGGGAGCACTTCTTGCAATCCATAAAGAAGAGCCGGTACATTCAGAGCTTGAGGATGTAAGGCAGACCTTAGACTCAGCCATGAATAACATCCGTAGCAGTGTCCACGATCTTCACGATGAATCAATTGATGTGGCTGCGGCAATTAATCAGCTGGCTGAGCCGCTTAAGTCAAAATTCAAGGTCAATCTTGATATAGATATCGGAGATGATATGCCACGCCCTGTCAAATACTCCTGTATCGGAATCACAAAGGAGTGCATATCAAATATAATAAAGCACAGCAGTAACCCCGATGTGGATATCCGTCTGAGCGAGCACCCATCTATGTATCAGCTGGTTATTCACGACTATGATGCTGAAGGCTCAGCCACTTATACAAAGGATGCTGATAAAAATAAAAGCTCATCCGATATAGGAATGGGGCTTGAAAATATAAGAACAAGAACCGAAGCAGTAAACGGTTCGTTAAACATTTCCACAGAAAACGGATTCCGCGTGTTCGTTTCAATACCGAGAAAATAACCGAAAAACCATAGAACAAAAAAAACATAGAACCAAAATATAAACAAAGAAGCTAAAATCAAAGAATTAAAATAAAAACATGAGGTGACAGAATGAAGGTAATCGTGATAGATGATGACAGGCTTGTAGCTATGTCACTTAAAACTATAATAGAATCTGACCCTGAGATCGAGGTGCTTGCAACGGGCGAATCCGGCGAGGATGCAATAAGACTTTACCGTGAGCATAGGCCGGATGTACTGCTCAGTGATATCAGGATGGCAGGAATGACAGGACTTGAGGCGGGCGAGACTATTCTTTCAGAATTTCCGGACGCGAAGCTTCTGTTCCTCACAACCTTTAACGATGATGAATATATAGTAAAGGCACTTTCCATCGGAGCAAAGGGATATATAATCAAGCAGGACTTCGATTCTATCGTTCCTTCTCTAAAGGCTGTGAACAGCGGGCAGTCTGTATTCGGAAATGAGATAACCGAAAAGCTTCCGAACATACTGATTCCAGGACATGATGATGGAAACGAAAGCAAGACCTCAGCCTTCGATTATGAAGCCTTCGGACTTACCAATCAGGAGTATGAAATAATACGCTCTATAGCCGACGGCCTTTCAAACAAAGAAATCGCAGATAAGCTCTTTCTTTCTGAGGGAACAGTCAGAAACTACATCAGCTCCATACTTTCCAAGCTGGAGCTGAGAGACAGAACAAATATCGCGATTTTGTACTACAAGCATATATAGTATACTTCATCAAAAAAGCCCTTTCGCTCAACCGAAAGGGCTTTTGATTTTAATACCACTTATATCTATATAATGGATTATTTGCAACATATATCATAGCAATAAACAAGAGTATTAATCCTAATGCCAGAGCAACTATACTAACAGCAAGTCCTGCAGTTGCTATACCACTTTTGTTTCCCTGTTTCTTTGCAACAGCTGCAAGAACTATTCCTACGATAGCCATAATAAGACCAATTATATAGCCGACTCCTTCTCCAATCCAGCAGATCAAAAAAGGAAGTATTCCAAGAACAAGACTGGCAACTGCTAAACCATGAGCCGGCTGCCGTGAAGCGTAGCCCATTGGCTGTCCATAGCCCATCTGGCCATAACCCTGCTGACCCATTGGCTGGCCATAGCCCTGCTGGCCCATCGGCTGTCCCATCGGCTGTCCCATAGCCTGTCCATAACCCTGATCACCAGGTACCCCCATCATTGCTCCGCAGTTAGGGCAGTTCGGAGAACCATCCTGAACAAATCCACCGCAATTATTACAATACATACTTATTCCCACCTTTCAGTTTTAAAATCTACTGATAATTATATATTTCTAAACAACCATAGTCAACTTTTATCGTTTTTTTTATATCAATTTACAGCTTTTATTTTATATCAATTATAACGTACTCAGACTTAGTTCCTGTTTTGAAAAGTATAGCCCAGTCAGATATACCTGAGGTAACTATAAAGTCTGTATCCTGCTTTCTTTCGTAACCATAGGTTCTGTCATTTGCACCTATATATTCTCCGAGAAATGTAACAGGTAGCATCTGCCCTCCGTGCGTATGTCCTGAAAGAACAAGATCAGCCTTCGCGGCTGCTTCATTATCATAATCATTCGGCTGGTGATCAAGCACAAGCATATATTTACTCTGATCAAGATCCTTTGTGAGGTCACCTATTGTGGTGCGCGAAGAGTTTGACTTATCATCTCTACCGATCAGATAGAATCTGTCATCGATCAGCTCTACCTCATCGCAAAGGATATGAACACCGTTTTTTTCCATCTCGCTTACAAATTCTTCGTTTGTAAATGAGCTATCCTCATCACGGTAATAACCTCTGTCATGGTTACCGTAGGCAAACCATACACCGTACTTCGGCTTAACACTTCCAAGAACTCTGCAGCACTCTATCATATCCTCTCGGCTTGTTCCGTCATCTATCATATCTCCCGGAATTACAATTATATCCGGCGACTCCGCCATCATATCCTCGAGATATTCGCCCAGCTTTTTTCCGTCAAATGTAGTTCCCAGGTGTGAGTCTGCAAACATAGCCACCCTTAGTCCGCCCAGGTCCTTAGCTGTCAACAGCTCGTATCTGGTTACCCAGACATGCTTACATAAATAGAAGCCGACTGCCAGATATATGATACATGTGACAAGTGCAAACCACGCCTGCCAGTAAACCTTATAATCCTTCTTTCTGACTTTTTTGATGATTGCAAAAATAAATCCATACAGTATTCTGAAGATTACAAGATGCAGAAGAATGATCACTGCATTTACAAGAGAAAGCGTCACGGTAAACAAAGCAAAAACAAGAGCAACTATTCCAAAAGAGAAGAGTCGTCTCCTGGCCTTTTTTCCTTTTGAAGCTTTCTGTATAAAAGAAAACTTTCCAACCGCCCACGTCATATATATCATTCCCAAAATAAGCAGAGCGAGGGCAATAAAGAGAATCGTTATCCAAAGCATATAAAACTCCTTATAATAAATCCTTAAACTGATAATTTAAAAAAGACTACCATAATTCGTTCTTAAAGTTTATCAAATATCCATCAACTCATACAAGCGATTTTTTCTTTTTTATCATTTTCATTCTTTTTATATCTGAGGTTGAAATAGACCGAGTTTGCCTTTAAAATTGACTTATAGACTTATTATTTCAGTCTTTCTATATTGTCACCCGAAAATAAAAAAATAATTATGGAGAAGCTTATGGAAGAAAGAATGAATGGCATGCCCCCTGCTGATATGGGGAAAATAATGCAAAAAAAAGAAAAGAAGGTAAATATCATTATGGCAGTTGTTATGTCACTTGTGATGGGACTTTTTTTCGCTTTCCTCGCAAGACATAACGCCGGCGCTAAGGAGCTAGAAAGTATGCCGCCTGCACCGATAATGTTTATCACAAGTGCTCTGGAGGCAATAATCGCAGGCCTTATTGTTGCACTAATCTTACCTCTCGGAAAGGCAGGAAGAGCAATGGCCAGGAAGTTTAACGCCGAACCTCCTTCAATGAAGTTTACCCTGATCAATTCAATTCCACTGGCAGTTGTAAATGCTGTCATATGTAGTGCAGTATGCAGCTTTATTAGTATAGCTCGCGCATACTCCAATATGCCAGCCGAAGCAAAAGCCGGCACCCCTATGATAAATATGTGGCTCGGGAACTGGGTAAAGACACTTCCGTTATCCATAATTATCGGATATGTAGTTGCGATCATAATCGCACCGATAGTAGTGAAGGCGGTAGGACTCGGCGCACCTCCCGCAGGCAGACCTCCTGTTGGTGGTCCTCCGGTTGGTGGCCCTCCATCAGATCGTCCGTAACCGGATCACTCTTCAAAATCACGTTTACGTATTTTATCTGCACAGGCAATGACTTTTTCTTTCCAGTCATCGTCCTGTGCATTTAATTGGAATACATTATAGCCATACTGCTTACCAAGCGTACATACTATCGCCTCATCATCTATATGAAGAGATATCCTGTATCTGTTCGGAAGCTTCTGCGGAAGCATCTGTTTGTTATCCCTCTGAACCTCCTTCATGTGACGCGTTCCGTTTACTATCCCATCAAACCTTATATGGTAATGTTTAAAAAGACGACGGATATAGCTCTCTGTTCTAAAGGATGAGGTATAAACCCAGACCTCATAGCCCAGCTCCTGAAGCGTATGTATGACATCAGGAGTTCCGAGTCTCAGCCGCTCCTTATATATCAGATTAAAAGGAAATCTAAGAGGAGGCTCCGTTTTGTGAGTCTCGGGAAGCACAAAAAGCACTTCGTCCAGATCAAACGAAACCCTCATTTTTCTTATATTTTTTTCACGTTTCCTTTTAATTAACATGACGAATTATACTAATTACCTTTCTCGACCATTCGGAAGGCTCAGCGTTGATTTCGTACTCTTCAAACTTTCCTTCCTCGCGGAGGATTCTTACTATAGCATCTCTATCTATATGTAATGTTTCTTTATACTTTCTGGCTATCTCAGTCTCAGCCTTTTTCTTTACAGCCGAGAAACGTTTGTCCTTTCTTGTTATACCCGTAACTACTCCATCAACCTTTACAGAATATCTCTTGAAATATTCCTGTATATAATCAAGAGAATAATAACCCGCGGTATAAACCCAGACGTCATAGCCCTTCTGACCAAGGTAATGAAGAATCGCCGGAAGCCCCAGTCTGATTCTCTCTTTAAAAACCTTATTCATAGGAAACGGAAGTGATTTCTCTGCAATATCTCCACCCTTGGAGCAAAACACAACCTCGTCGAGATCAAGCGCCGCTCTTTTATCATGCTGAGATGAACGTAGCATTTTCTGGATATCAACTTCGTTCGTAAGATTGACTATCTTTACCGGAATCATCTTGATACCGACTCTCATAGCCGCAGCCCATCTGTGATGTCCGTTCAGAATCATATATCCATCCGGATGTACCTTTTCCACCGTAATAGGGTCATCCGTTACGCTCTGCTCCATCGTACCAAACTTCTGAAATGCACGAACATAGCGATTATATATACTGTAATTTGGTCCAACCTTCTTGCTGCAGAACTCATCATCAGGATTTGGATGAAGCTTCTCAATAGGAACCTTCTTAGTTAACATCCTCTCCGAAAGACTGGCTTTAACCGGAACCATTATCCCTTCATATTTTTTTATTTCCGCTTCGACAAAATCTGCAAGCTCTGTTTTTGGTGCTGCCATAATTAATCCTCCTATTTTCTTATGTACTTCTCTACCCCTGCTCAGCCTCGTATACCAGCTCACCCAGAGTCCGGAGTAAAGCATTTGATTCCACCGGCTTCGTCAGATGAGCATTCATTCCTGCCTGTATTGAAAGCTGTACATCCTCATCAAATGTATTTGCAGTAAGTGCAATTATCGGAATCCTTTTAGCGTCCTCCCTATCCATAGCTCGTATGATTCTTGAAGCCTCAAGACCATCCATCTCAGGCATACGAACATCCATCAGAATAGCTGCATATATTCCCGCCGTACTCTTCTCGAACATATCAACTGCCACTTTTCCGGTTGTGGCATGATCAACCTTGATATTTTCCAGTTCAAGCGTATCCATTATTATTTCTGCATTTATATCAACATCCTCAGCGAGAAGGATTCTGCGTCCTGAAAGCTTCGCCTGTTTTTTCGCCTTGAACAGAGGTACCTTACTTCGACGAGCTATCTGTTCAAAGCTGCTTATAATACTTGATTCAAAAACAGGTTTTGTAATGAAGTTATGAACTCCAACACTATTCGCTTCGTCCTGTATATCTTCTCTGCTGTATGCCGTCATGGCAACAACTGTACAGCTTTCACCATACAGCTTACGTATTTCTGCCGATGTTGTCATTCCATTCATTTCCGGCATATTCCAGTCCATGAGAATGAGATTGTACGGATCCTGCTTGCTGCTCTGAAGCGCCATTTTATTCAGTGCCTCCTGTCCGCTTGTACAGGTATCAGCACGTACACCCACTTCATCTAATACTGTTTTCACATGCTCTACTTCGATCAGATCATCATCAACCACCAGAACATATAACGAGTTCAGATCAAGCATTCTTTCTGAAGCATTTTCATTTATATCACATTTATCTAAAACAACTACAACAGTAAACTCAGTTCCAACGCCCTTCTCGGATTTTACAGAAACAGCACCGCCCATCATTTCCACTGCCTTCTTTGTAATAGCCATTCCAAGTCCGCTGCTTCCGAACTTCGCTCTGTTTTTTATATTTTCCTCTGAGTAATCATCAAATAGTCTGGCTATCTGTTTTTCGTCCATACCAATTCCTGTATCCTTGATACAGAAACGAAGCTTGTCGCTGTTTTTTTCCTCTGACAGCTTCTCTACTGTCACCTTAACGCTGCCCGGAGCTTCAGTGAACTTCACCGCATTTGAAAGAATATTAAACAGTACATCCTTAAGCTTCTTGTCGTCACCATAATAGTAATCACCAACCTGATTAAGAACTGTATTTTCAAAGCTGAGTCCCTTTTCCTCGCACTTAGGCTTCACGATACTATTTATCTGCTCCATCATAGAGCTAAAGGAAAACTCTTCTTTATTCAGGCTTACTCGACCTGCCTCAATACGACTCATATCGAGGATGTCATCTACAATAGAGAGAAGATTATTTGCACTATCCCCGATCTTATTCAGATAATCCCGAGTCTCATCATTTATGTCTTTATTCTTCAGTGCCAGAGTCTTAAGACCTACAATTGTATTTATAGGTGTACGTATCTCATGACTCATACCAGATAAGAAATCAGTTTTTGCTTTATTTGCCTGTTCTACGGAATTCAGTGCATTTGCCAACGCCTCATTCTTGGCTATGGTTTCCCGCATCTCTGAATCAATATCCATAATTCCCATGATGATGTAATGCTCTTCATCCATCAGTGATATCTTCATGTTTACGTAGAACGGTACGCCTTCTCTCATCTGTCGATAAGTCATCGCAAATGTATCTTTACTCTTTAGTGCCTTCATCAGAGTCTTTCTGTTCATCGCTTCTAAGAAGGAAGCTCTGTCCTCATCATATACTGTCTCCGCAAGCTCATTCTTACAATCACTAAAGAAATGCCAGCCTCTCCTGACCTCAGTAAGTGCACCTTCTCCCGCAACCTTTCGATACTGAACAAACTCTTCAGAATCCTTATTTATGTAGTATATATCTATGTAATCGCGGGCAAGCGTCTTGGCAATATTGTTGTACATCATGCTGGTGCTTACAGCTTTTTCATAAGCTTCCTTGGTCATTGCATTTTCATGCTGTATCCTTGCAATATCAGTGACATCCTGACGTATACCAAGCACGCATAGTCTGCCGGATATATCGATATATTTTGTTTTGGTCGTCTGAAGCTGACGACTCTCACCCTTTTCGTCCTGAATCTCATCGAAGAATATATAAGGTGTACTTAGAGAAACCGCTATCCTGTCATCCTCAACAAAACGTTTTGCAGTCTCAGCGTCAAATAATTCATCATCAATACGTCCTATAACCTCACTCGGATTATCCTTATGTGCAAATCTTGCAAAAGCCTGATTACAAGCGATATACTCACCGGTTTTTGCATCCTTGGTAAATGTCATTCCCGGCATATTATCTAACAGAGATGTGATAGTATCATTAAACTCTGTGATTTTCTCTTTTTCCTTAAGACCTCGCTTATACTCCTCTTTTTCATCATTTGCCACAAATGTATGAAGCATGCAGGTTCCTAACATATATCCGATTGAATAAACCGGAAGGAGTGGGAAAAAAAGCTGTATGAAAAGAAGTACAGCCATTATTATTCCAAATGACGCAAGTATTCGAAAACGTGATTTTCTGGCTGAATCCTTCTCCAGTCTGAACATGGATGTAATTGCAAAAACAGAAATAAGCAGGAACATCACTATCTGACATGTCAGCACAGCATAACGCACAGGAAGTGCATGGTAGGTGCAGTCATCATCTACCGAAAACAGTACCGGAGTAAATATATTTATAATTACCAGAAGTGTGATCATTCCTGCTATCACACGTCCGGTAAAGGTAAGAAATCTTCCTACCTTGTTTTTCTCTTCAAGATATTCAACAGCGAAAACAGCCCAAAGGAGTATTCCGATAGACATAGCTACAAAGTACACTGTTGTATCGATAAAGAGAAGTTTTGAAAGCTTATTACTATCAAGAATTCCCCAAAGTACATCCGTTATATAATATGCTAAAACAGCAATCAAAAATCTCCTGTATACCTTCCATACAGGTCTCACATATGACTCTTTGTGATTTCGGAGAATATCCTGATTAACAATTATCAAAACACCTATTGCAATCAGTCCAATCGCTGAATAATACATATTATTCTATCCTCATTTTTTCCTTGCTTTTAACTTACTCTTGTTCTCATACATTAACTGATCGGCACGTTCATAAACTGAAGCCACCTTGGAATCCTCATCATATCTGGACATACCCAGTGCTATGACAATTCCACCATTTTCTATAGCATCTTCATTATGCTTATTCATCTGTTCTACCAGCTCATCAATTCGTTTATAATCATCACCCTGTGACAGAACAGCAAACTCATCTCCGCCCACACGAAATACAGGACTTCGTTTGAAGGTTGTACATATAATATTGCAGGCATCCCTGAGATACTGATCTCCGGCTTTATGACCCTCAGTATCATTGACCTTCTTCAGATCATTTACATCAAGTATAACAATAGCAAAGTTTGCTACACGATTCATTTCTATCTGTGCATTGAGTCTTTCTTCATATACTCGATAAGCATTACGATTCTTGACACCTGTAAGAGCATCGATGTTGGCCTCTATTCTTGCCTGTGCAAGACGCCTTCCATACTCTTCCTCCTGACGAACCTGAGCATCTATATCATTTACACCGATTATAAGTCTTGGACCTTCACTTTCTTCAAGAAGTGATGCCTTAAACTGAACATATCTTGGTTCTCCGTCTATGATCATACGACAGCTTAGTGTGAAGATACCACTCTGCTCAACCTCGGAAAGTACATTTTCTTTTGTGAGTGTGGAAAGGAATCTGCTATGATCCTCCTGATATATCTTCAGAACTGCCCATTCAACGGAGTCAGCAAAGAAATCATGACCATCTCCATGATGTTCAAACAGATCAAAGTCTCCGGATGCATTGAACTCACGATACTGTCCTGATTCCGGATCCACTACATATATGCAGAAGAAATCACCTGCAAGTGCACTGATTCTGTCGTAGGCTATCTGCTCCTCCTTCATCTGCGCTGCTGCATTATGCTCCTTCATCTGATCGTCAACATTTGTTATACCCAGAATGATATACCTGTTATCATCCTGCATACGGGTGATCTTCATGCTTACATAAGTCGGTTCAGTCTCACCCTTCAGTCTGTAGGTCATAATGAAATTGTTATTCTGATCAAGTGCATCAACAAGAGTCTTTCTATCCATCGCCTTCTTTACAGACTCAACATCCTCACTATAAACCAGCTTCTCTATAGTCTCCTGACACTCTTCAAAATAATGCCAGCCTCGTCTTGCTTCAGCAAGACTTCCTTCTTCATCGATCATGTATTCTATATATTCCTCTGAATTAAGGTCTATATAATACAGATCCTTATATCCCTGCGCAAGCGCCTGTGCGATATGGGTAAATATAATACCGTTGTTTCTGGCCTTTTCATAGGATTCCTTTGAGTTAACACTGCCTCTGTTAATTCGAACCGTATCAGAAACATCGATAGAAATCCCAAGTATACACTGACGTCCGTTAGCATCTGTATACTTAAGCTTTGTCGTTCTGATCTGTGTCTGCTCACCCATGGCATTTTTCAATCTTTCATAGAAGATATAAGGCTCATCCATCGATAATGCTATGTTATCATCTTCAACGAAATGCTTTGCCTCTTCCTCATCAAAAAGATCATATGCAGTAAGTCCGATCACCTCATCAGGATTCTTCTTATGAGCATAGTCAGCAAAGGCCTGATTGCAGGCAAGATACTCTCCTGTTTCTGCATCCTTTGTGTAATTCATTCCCGGCATGTTATCAAGCAGAGATGTTACTGTCTGCTTCAGCTCAGCGATTTCCTCTGCCTTCTCAAGAAGACCTCTTTGTTTATTAGCCAGTCGATCCGCCTTCATCTTCTGCACGAGAAGGAATATAACTATCGAGAAGATAACTAACAAAATGATAATTACCATAAGCCAGTTATCCTCCAGGAATTGCATAAAGGATACCTTCTTATCATTCATCATATAGGCAGCAAGCGCAGAGTCCATATCTCCGCTTTCTGTCATGATAGCTGTTTTATTAAGCAAGAAATATAGCTGATTATCACCTTTGTTTATCGCAAAGGAAAATGACATAGACTCACCGGTCGGAATTGAAACCAGCTTTTTACTCTTTAGTGTGTCTTCAGCTGCAGGAATCCTGTAATTACTTACAAGAACACAGTCTTCCTTTCCATCGGCTACCGCATCATAGCATGCATCAAGCCCCTTATACTCTGTTCTTTTAACCAGAGGATAATTGTCCATGATAAATGTATCGATATTCATCATACCTTCGTTAACAGCAAAGTTTATTTCCGACTCCTCAGAAAGAACTCTGTTTTCCGAACTACGCATTATTGCATACATTTCGGTCTTCATCGCCGGATCAGTCAGTCTGATGTCCATCTGCTCTGCATCATAAGTACTCAGGTTAACAGGGAAGATACAGTCAACCTCCCCGGACTTAAGCATTTCTATACCTTCCTTTGTTGAATCATATGGTATAGTCTCAAACTCAATATTTACGCCTGACAGATTGTGCTTTGCATGCGCCAGATAATCCTTAAGAGCGCCCGTCAGTTCGCCCTTATCATCTGTATCACAAAACGGAAGATATTTATCACGATAACCTATACGTATAGCGCCATGCTCCTTTAGCCAGTCCTCCTGAACAGGAGTGAGAAGCGCATTGGTCTTGGAATTATATAGCCTTTCCTCGGATACCTTCTGATTAAAATACGGATCCTCATCCTGTATTTCCGCAAGAGCCATATTCAGTTCGGAAAGTATGTCCGGACGTTTCTTATTTACACCATAGAAAAAGTCTGATCCACCGATTCTTGCTACAGGGATAAGCTCGAATTCAGTGTCATAGGTAAATATTGAGGCGTAACCATCTATTTCGCCCTTAGCAACCATTTCCATAGATTCGCTTTCTCCACCGGAAAGTGGTACGATTTTTAGTGAAACACCATTATTATCCGCCCACTCTTTAAGAAAGCCTTCCTGAATACTTCCCTTGTTAACGCCTATGCGTTTTCCATTAAAAGAGCTTATATCATCCGAAGATATCTCTCTATTATCTGCATCTATATAGATATAATACGACTCTGTACCCATCGGCAGGTCGGGATAAAGTATCTGTCCCTCACGTTCCGGCTTATACGAAACATCACTAAGAAGATCAATCTCGCCATCCAGCAGCATCTGGAACAGGTTGGACCAGCTGTCTTCCACATACTCATAAGTCCATCCGGTATAAGCAGAGATCTTCTGCTCATACTCATAGGCAATACCACAACGTCTGCCAAATGTATCATAGTAACAGAAGGATGAGTCAAACCATCCTACTCGTATGACCTTAGTTTCTGTATCATTCTTTTTATCAGCATCCGTCTTAGTATCAGTCTTGGTATCAGTATCAGTCTCAGCCTCAGTCTCGGTATCAGTCTTAGCATCGGAATCGGTCTCGATTTTCTTTTCTGCAAGTACTGAAAGTGGCACTGTATAGCTCGCTAATACAGTGAATAGTAGTAGAAAAACGATTATACTTTTTAAGCTCTTTAGTTTTTTCACTCTACTCCACCTCCTCTTCTGAACGCTTCATAATAAGTCTCGCCATTGTCTCGTATAGCTTATCCGGTTCAACCGGCTTTGACAGGTGAGCGTCCATACCTGCTTCAAGAGAACGTTCTACATCTTCATCAAATACATTTGCCGTCATAGCAATAATCGGAATCTTTTTTGCATCCGGATGGTTGAGCTCTCGAATAGCTCGCGTAGCATCCAGTCCATCCATCACTGGCATACGAACATCCATAAGTATCGCCGCATAAAATCCTTCTTCACTCTTCGAGAACATTCTTACAGCTTCTTCACCGTTTTTAGCTCGTGCACTATGTATATCCTCAAGGTCGAGAAGATCAGCAAGTATCTCTGCATTCTGATCTACATCTTCCGCCATGAGAATTCTCTTGTCAGAAAGGACCTTAAGTATCTCTTCTTCAGTCATAGCATCGGCTTCGTTTGTTGTTCCTACTTCGTTTTCAGCTCCAACTCCGCTTGATACTTCTGCTTCATTTGTAGCTTCAACATCTTTTGAAAGCTTCTCTTTTATGATAAGCGGAACTGTAACAGTAAACTTGGAGCCTTCCTGTTTCTTACTTTCAACCTGTATCTCGCCGCCCATCATTTCAACCAGATTCTTGGTAATAGCCATTCCAAGTCCGCTTCCGCCGTACTTGTTGGTATTACTTACATCCTCCTGTGAGAAGGTTTCAAACAGCTTCGGAATAAACTCCGGATCCATTCCGACTCCCGTATCCTGCATAATGAAACGCATAGTGCATTTGTTTCCCTCTTCACTTAGCTGTTCTACCGTTAGAACAACATCTCCGGGAGCGTCGGTAAACTTTACGGCATTTCCGAGGATATTTATCATAACCTGCTTCAGCTTCAGATCATCACCGATATAGTATTCCTCTACATCGCCTATGATTTTACAATCATAATGCAGGTGCTTGTCCTGACACTGACCGCTTATAATAACATTTATCTGATTGATAAACTCCTGGAAAGAAAACTCCTCGTCTTTAACCGACATCCTTCCTGATTCAATACGGCTCATATCCAGGATGTCATTGATAAGACCAAGCAGATGATCGGCACTTGAGCCTATCTTCTCCAGATTGTCTCTGGTATGCTCTGATATATCCGGATCACGAAGAGCGATATTCTTTAGCCCTATTATCGCATTCATAGGTGTACGTATCTCATGACTCATATTGGACAGGAAGCTTGACTTTGCCCGGCTGGTTTCCTCTGCACGAGCCTTCTCAACCTCTATCATTCTCTCGCGCTTCTGCATGATCGCGTATATGTTCAGAAGTATCAGAAGAGACACAATAACGAGTCCTACCTGAATCAGACTTGCAACGTGCATCGCACTATCAACCTTATCTGTTTCCCCGCGAATAAACTCTGCATCCTGCGCTTCCAGTTCGTCATTGTCCAAGTCATTTTTATCAGCTCCCCTAAAGTGACTTTGAACGTTTTTTTCATATCGCTCAAGTGCCTTGTCTGTAGTCTGACGCATCCAGACGCTTGACGTAAATATAATAAGCGCAAGCAGAACCACCCACGTAACGATGGATTTGCCCATGCGACGTGCACGGTCTTTTCTAAGACAAAATCTAAAATATAAAAATCCGCAGATACTCCAAATAGAAAGTATCAGATATGACTCTGTCGAAAGCGTGCTGATTGAAAGTATGTTTGGGATAAGAAATTCAATTGCAAAAAGAACTGATATTATCACACCTATAAAGCCGAACACTTTGTACTTTCTGTTATTCTCGAGCTTTGCCGTCTTCCATGCAGATGCAGACGCAAGCGCATAGGCAATGGTTGCGCCTACCGTAGTAACATCCACTATCCAGCTGATTGCAGTACGTCCGAGGAATGGAAATACTGCTGAAATAATAAGGATACAAATAATGGCATTTCGTGGAACATTATTTGACTTCCTTCCTACCCACTTTGATACAAGACCATCCTCAGCCAGCACAGCCATCAAACGGCTGAGCGCGATATAATTTCCAATAAGTCCGGTAAAGATAGCTCCCAGCGCAGCCGCTCCGAGAATAAGACTTCCCGTATCTCCCATTGATTTAAATGCAGCATAAAATGTAGGCTGCGAGGCCTCACCCGAAAAGCTGTCTAAGTTTCCTACATAATCCGTCCATGATTTACAGCCTTCCGGAAGTGCCTTCACTGCAAGAAGCGAAAGCAAAACATACGCGATTGTAGCTGTAATTACTGCAATAACAAGTACTCTAAATGATTTCTTTAAATTAAACTTTGCCTCTGCTGCAGAATGTGATATAGACTCAAATCCAACAAAGGCCCAAGGTGCCAGTGCAAAAATTGTAAGCACTCCACCCACAGCACTACTGTCCGGCGAGAATGCAGGATCATATCCGCTCTTTCCCGCACTTCCGGATGCAACTGCAAAGCATATAATAACTCCAACAAAAAGAATAACCGCCATAATTATCTGAACCATTGCAGCAGTTTTTCTAAGCAGGCAGGCCATCGCAGCGAGAACCAAAGCTCCTATTGCAAGAAGAAGCTCTCCAAGATAGATAGGGTAACCTGCGATTTCATACAAGTAACCAACTCTGAAGGTATCACCAAGCAGGGTTCTTGCAATCAGCGGAAGCGCTGTTGCATTTGCCCAGATGATTGCTGTATATGTAAGTATCAGAAACCACGCACTAAGAAAACCATGGTCATAACCAAAGGTCATTTTAGTGTAGGTATAAGTTCCGCCACCATCAGGATAACGGTTCATAAGATAATGGTAATTCACTGCCAGAACCAGCATGACGAGACCACCAAGACCGAGTCCTATAGCTGTTCCTATCGGTCCTGCAATCGGAAGAAATGTTGTACCGGGCATAACAAAGGAACCCCAGCCTACGCTGCAGCCAAATGCAAGTGCCCATGCCCCCATAAGCCCTAGATATTTTTGTTTTTCAGAGGCGATGCCTTCGCTACCAGTTGTTTGCCCCATTCTTTTAATCCTTCTCCCATATGTTACGTGCTATATATGCTTCGTACTGTTTTATGCTTCGTGCTGCTTTATGCTCCGTACTGTTTTATACCCCGTACTGTTTTATGCTTCGTACTGCTTTATACTATCAACCGTACGATTAAACATATCTCGGATTTCATTAACCTTGTTCTTAACCTCATCATCCGACATCGTTCTTTCGTTTCCGGAACGAAACTCCTCGGAGATTTCAGAAGCTGCAGATGTAATATAAGTAAGCCCTAGATTTGCGCTCACCCCTTTCAACGCATGTGCAGCCTCAAAAAGCTCATTTTGATCCATGATATCGCAAGCCGAAAGTAACTTTTCAACCGAATCATTTTCGGCGAATCTTCTTATGTGTTTATCAAGCAGTTTTTCAATGCGAAGAACGCACATAGCCTTATCGTAATCCCCACCGATCACGCTATATAATTCTTGTAATGTCATCTACTATCCCCTATGCCTTTATAATCTCACTATCAAAACGGAAGTAATTCTTAATCACAAACTCCATCAGATCCGACCCAGTAGCCATCTATATACTGATTTGTTGTGCCAATCATACTGATTCCGCTTCGCGGAATGCATCCTTCGCTTCGCTACGGACTCTGGGACCCCTCGGCACTTCGTGCCGTATCCCAGAGCTATACCATATAACCTGATGCTTCGAAATAGTACCAGCAGCCATCTATCTTCTGCCATTTGCTTACCGGATACCAGCCTAAGCTGTCCTCATACCACCAGGAAGATCCAATGGATTTCCACTCAGCGATACCTTCATACTCAAGAGCTCCGTTTTCACTGAGCCAATATCCGTCACGCCATTCGCTTGCTGCCATGTATCCTGACTCATCGAAATAATACCAGTAACCGTCTATCTTCAGCCACATACTAACCGGATACCAGCCTCCGGTATCTTCATACCACCAGCCCTTTTCATTTTGTACCCAGTGTCCATTATTATAAACAGGATCCCAGCTGCCATCTGCCGTCAGCCAACAGCCCTCTCTGTATTCTAAGCAAGCCTTCGCTCCATCAGAACAGATATAGTACCATTTACCACCGGACTGAATCCAGCTCGTAACAGTTTTATCAGCTGTACCCGGTTTGTTAGCTTCGCCCGGTTTGTCGTCCGCGTGCATTTTATCATTTTCACTCGGCTTATCATCTTCTCCAGGCTTATCATCATCAATAGGTTTATCATCATCACCCGGGACATCATCTTCACCCGTTGCAGGAATTACTATCCACTCGGTTTTTAAAATAACTCCACATTTTTTGCAACGTGTCACAAGATTATATCCGCCGTCCTTATCACTGGTAGCAGGGACTTCATCCTCTTTTACCGGTGAAAGCTCCACATGGCCTTCAGGTGGTATAACAAGGTCATCCTCTGATATCTCCACATCACCTAACGGATCAACATACAGCTTGTCACAGTGATCACATACGAAGTATGCTTTTTTACCCGGAGTTTCACATCCCGCGTCTTCTCCCTCGACCAAGCTGAGATTATGAGTATGTCCTGTAGCCGGTATTAACCACCTGGACTTAGTATTACATACAGTACACTCTCGTTCCATCCAACCGTCTTCTGTCTCCGTAGGTTCCTTTAATATTCTAAATCCCTCTGAATCTGTACCTTCATCAACCTTCCAGGAATGTCCAAGTGGGCGTATCATTATTCCGCCTTCGTCTACATATTTATCCAGATCCACTATTTCCTTGGTACACTTGCTGTCTTTAAAGTTTTTACCACATCCGTAATCAGGAAAATCGCAGCTCCAGTACCCCATACGGCCTTCTCTGTTGCAGGTTGCCTCCATTCCAATATTATAAACAACATTATGTACGTGATTAACATTCACTACACATGATACACTTTTATTTCCTATAATCGTTGTTGCAGTAATTATCGCTTGTCCTGCCTTATTGGCTGTTACTTTACCATCATTATCAACTGATGCAACACTATCATCATCGCTTGACCAGACAACCAGCTTATCCATCGTATTTTCCGGTTTAAGTGTAAGCGTGAGAGCCTTTGATTCACCCTCCTTCAGTGAGACAGGGCTAGGCTCTATGGTCAGCTTATCAATCAGTATCGGAGAAAAATCGGCATGTATCGTTATATTTTCAGCCGGCATGCAAAGCAGATAATTACCTGATTCATCTTTTTCAGTGATAGGTATAGGCTCACCGCCACTTTCCTTTGTATATGTAAGAGAAGAAAATCTAAAGCCTTCGTCAGGTGTCACTTTTATAAAAATAGTCTCCCCTTCATCTACCATATCTGCATACGGACCGACAACAACCTTACCGTATTCGATATCCCTGTCAACGTACGCATAGTAATACTTCTTACTGGACCAGAATGCTTCAAGTTCCATATCACCATCGATTTCTATATCAAAACCGGGTGCACCATAACAGGTTTTCCCATCCTTGGTATATATCCATGACATAAAGTATTGACTATGGAAGTTCGTAAATTCACACTCGGGAAGAGTATACACATTGCTGCAAGGATCAACATGCACCGGTTTCATTTCTCCGGAGCCACCATCTCCCGGTTTAAATGTGATCTCACAACCTGCATAATTACAATCCAGACATTTTCCACCATGGACCATATGTCCTTCGAGCCATGTTTTGCCACAAAATTCACATGTTTTTTTATGCTGATTAAAGTTTACTTTAGTGCACTGGCAGCCATCATGTCTGCAATCCTCTACTTTAATCCAATGATTATTTATATTCTTGAATGCAGAGATTCTGTCATCTGCATACTGCGTCATGGACGAATCCTCATCAACACCCGCAGTCACACTGGCCGTTGAGTGGAGGATAACATCCTTCGGATCAGCACTATCATTATATCCGTTTCCAATAGCATATGCTCCCGAGGTAATTGGCTCAATTGTCGCAATTACCGTTGCGTCTTCGCCTATTGAAACCGTTCCACCTTCGCCGCCAACAGAGAACTTATTCTCGGTGCCTCCACCTATACCGGCTCCGCCATCTTTACCTAAGGCATAAACATAACCACCATTTATTGTAACCCGATCTTTTTGATTTCCGGCATATCCACCACCGATTCCGGCTCCATTCTCTCCGCCGACAGCTTCAACATGTCCACCATTTATTGTTATAATACCTGAGTCCGAATAGTATCCGCCTCCGATTCCGGCTCCATTCTCTCCGCCGACAGCTTCAACTACTCCATTTTCAATAGTGAGTGTTCCACCATGTCCTCCTGTTTTACCGGAGCCTATACCGGGGCCGTCAATTCCTCCATATGCTGATACACGACTATTTTCTGATATATTGATATATACATCAGCGCCATTTGCGTTGCAGCCACCACCGATTCCGGCAGAATATCTACCTCCATATGCTTCTACAACTATTGCCGCATCATCTTTTTCTATTATCTCAACCTTTGCACTTGTTGCACCATCCGGTACACGTGTTCCGGTGCCAATACCGGCACCACCGGTATCTTCTAAGCCTTTTGTACCACCCCAGACATGCACCTTTCCTCCATAGATTTTTGTTGTACCGCCGGGAACATTATCATCATTAAGCTTTTCAGAAAATTCACCGCTTCCAATTCCTGCACCACGGAAAGACCCGGTAGCATTTACCGTTCCTCCCGTTATATATGTGTAGCCACCGAAGCCACCATCTCCTCCACCGATTCCGGCTGCATCAACACCTCCATCAGCCGTTACACTTCCACCGAAGATATAAGTTGTTCCTCCTGCTCCCAGTGTACCACCACCGATTCCGGCCCCACCGGAATTTGCAAGTAGGTCATTTCCCGTAGCAGTCACTTCTCCTCCGGATATTCTTACCTCAATACCATCAGTGTTAGTGCCACCACCGATTCCGGCTGCACGCTCTCCGCCTCTGGCAATAACAATTCCATCCTGAATAACAACGGTTCCACCTTGGCCATTTGCTTCATCACCTGTTCCTATACCGGCACCTGATCCAAAGTTATATGATCCACCTATGGCAGTAACATATGCTTCACCGGTTATAAAGATATCTCCTGCGCCTGATTCATTTCCGCCTCCGAGTCCGGCAGCCTCATGACCACCTTTACAGTAAACTTTACCTCCATTTATATAAATATCCGTACCTGCGTTTTCTCCAAATGCTTCATCACCGGAACCAATACCGGCACCATAATCACCACCTTGAGCTACTATATCTCCTCCACTGATGTTGATCTTGCCACTCGCACAATTAGCGCCACCGCCAATACCGGCACTACGATATCCACCTAGAGCATAAATCTTTCCACCATAAATATTCACTGTTCCTTTAGTTCCATAGTGCCCACTTCCGATTCCGGCTCCGCCTCCGCTAACCCAAAATCCGGTACTCTTAACATTTACATCTCCGGTATGTATCTCAATTAATCCACATTTATGATTTTTCCTACTACCGATTCCGGCGTCATCAGAAGACTCCTGGATAAGAAGCCTTCCGGAATTAATGTCCTGTCCCCAGATTTTAAGTATATTTTCATCTTCGACAATTATACTGCCCTCTATAACCGACTGATAATCCGGATTATCTACCATTTCCCCATTTTCATTATAATAACTCTGCTCGTCCGCCAGTTTATCAAACATAAGGATGATGTTGACTTCACCCTTTACAGTTATATTGCCCTCGATATGCGTTTTCTCATTTAATATATACCAGGTCTCCTTGCCGCTCTCACCAATAGAAAAACTGCGTACACCTCCAAGGATTTCAGTATAATCAGTCACATAGTGTAAAACTCCGTTTTCATCACAATAACAGATCGCAGTCTTTGCCAAAACACTGGATCCGGTAAAAGAAATAAGGAAAATTGTTAATAACAATAATAATAATTTTTTCAATCGATAACCCCATTAAAATGAAAAAACGTTCCTTAATGTATCATTTTATTTTATCATAAATAACAATAAATATATAGATGTTTATTGACAAAGAAAACGGGAAGCTCCTCACTTAGGAGCTTCCCGTTTTACATTATAAAAGTTCAATTGTTCCTGGTGGTTTCGAAGTCAGGTCGTACATTACTCTATTTACTCCCTTAACCTCGTTAATGATTCTGTTCATCACCTTCTGAAGTATCTCAAATGGGATATCTGTGCAGTCTGCTGTCATGAAGTCGCTTGTATTTACTGCACGGAGCACTACTGCATAGTCAAAGGTTCTGAAATCTCCCATCACTCCAACTGAACGCATGTTTGATAACGCAGCGAAATACTGGTTAGGAAGATGTTTGATACGTCCTGATGCAAGAGCCTTGTCCATCTCCTCACGGAAGATAGCATCTGCATCCTGTACTATATGAACCTTCTCTTCTGTTATCTCATCTATTATTCTGACACCAAGTCCCGGTCCCGGGAATGGCTGACGGAACACCAGATACTCTGGGATTCCGAGCTCAAGTCCTGCTCTACGAACCTCGTCCTTGAAGAGCATTCTAAGTGGCTCTACGATTTCCTTAAAATCAACATAGTCCGGAAGTCCGCCTACATTGTGATGAGACTTAATAGTAGCTGACTTTCCAAGTCCTGATTCAATAACATCCGGATATATAGTTCCCTGTGCAAGGAAGTCAACGGCACCGATCTTCTTAGCCTCTTCCTCAAATACACGGATAAACTCTTCACCTATTATCTTTCTCTTCTCTTCAGGCTCTGTAACTCCGGCAAGCTTACTATAGAAACGATCCTGAGCATTTACTCTTATAAAGTTCAGCTCATAATTTCCATTAGGTCCGAAGATTGCCTCAACCTCATCGCCTTCATTCTTTCTGAGAAGACCGTGATCTACAAATACGCATGTAAGCTGCTTTCCAACAGCCTTTGCAAGAAGCACTGCTGCAACCGAGGAATCAACTCCACCGGAAAGAGCGCAGAGCACACGACCTGATCCTATCTTCTCACGAAGGGCTGCAATAGTAGACTCCACGAAGGAATCCATCTTCCAGTCACCCTTACATTTGCAGACATTATAAACAAAGTTATGTATCAGTTCTTTTCCCTGTTCAGTATGCATTACTTCAGGATGAAACTGTGTAGCATAAAAGCCTTTTTCCTCGCACTCCATAGCTGCCACAGGGCAGTCCTTGGTGTGCGCTGTGATACGGAAGCCTGCAGGAGCCTCTGCTATATAATCAGTATGACTCATCCATGATGATATCTTCTTCTTAATACCCTTAAAGAGAAGCGAACCACCTCTGGCATCTGAGTTCTCCGATGCCCCATCTACATAGGTTTCAGTCCTTCCATACTCACTTACCGGAGCTGTTGCAACCTTACCATCTAAAAGATATGCCATCAGCTGTGCACCGTAGCAGATACCCAGAACAGGTATTCCCAGATCAAATATCTCCTTTGTATAATGCGGTGATGTCTCAAGGAATACACTATTAGGTCCACCTGTAAAAATGATTCCCTTCGGATTCATCTTCTTTATCTCATCCAACGGTATCGTATATGGATGAACCTCTGCATAAACATTACACTCTCTTACACGTCTTGCAATCAGCTGATTGTACTGTCCTCCAAAATCAAGGACGATTATTAATTCTTTTTCCATTCTATGTATTACTACCTCTTGTATGACTATTTAGTTAGCTCATCATAAGCAGCCTGTTCCTGAGTATCATCTACCTTGGAAGCATCTGACTCTGAAGCAAACGGCTCATATTCAACCACCTTGTCCGGCTCAATACCAACCTTATGGATATCAGTACCACTAGGGATGAAGTACTTTGCAATAGTTATCTTTACTGCACTTCCGTCTTCAAGCGGGAATATCTGCTGAACGATTCCTTTTCCGTAAGTCTTTGTACCGATAATCGTAGCCTTCTTATAATCCTTCATAATTCCGGTGAAGATTTCAGATGAACTAGCTGTCATATCATTTACCAGAACAACCATTGGAAGGTCGACCGAGTGGCCATCGCTACATACGATTTCTTCCTCTATCTTGCCATTTTTATCTTTAGTCTGAAGAAGAAGTCCGGTCTTTTCAGCACCCTCAGCCTGACTATTATCATCTATAAGATAATCTGCCATAGAGGTTGCCGCCTTAACAAAACCACCGGGATTACTTCTCATATCAATCACGAGAGCCTTTACTCCCTGACTCTGAAGATCATCAACAGCAGCCTTGAAATCATCTGAGGTAGTATTGATAAACTGTGATACACTTATATATCCTAAATTGCCCTCAACAACCTCATATTCTACTGAAGAAACCTTGATATCATCTCTTACGATATCAAACTCATAGTATTTCTTTTCAGACTCACGATAAACCTTGATATGAACGCTTGTTCCCTTTTTGCCTCTTATCATTCCGACAACTGTATCAAGATCCATATCAGTTGTAAGCTCAGTGTCATCAACCTGAACTATCTTATCATCGTCCTTTACACCGGCCTTTTCTGCAGGATTATCCTTCATTGTCTTAACAACCACAACAAATCCGGTGTCAGTTTCCTGCTGAAGTGTAGCTCCTATTCCACTAAATGAACCGGCATCGTCCTCCTTCATCCTTTCATACTCCTCTTTTGTATAATAGCATGAATAAGGATCATCAAGTCCGTTCATAATTCCATCAAAATAGCTTTCTTCCTGTTTTGATCCACTTTCATCAAAATAGAAATACTTGTCTATATAAGCATCTATCGTTTTCTCTTTTTCCTGTACCTTCTTTGAATCTCTGTCGAAAACATAATCATCTTTTGCTTCAGTCGAAGATGCATTACTATTTCCGCTTGAAGACTCTGTTCCACTTTGGTTGCTGCCACTGCTATCTTCCGGTGCTTTCCTTCCACAACCTGAGATCATAGAAATAAACATAGCCGAAGCAAGTGCTACACATAGCTTTTTTCTCATCATTATTCTCCCTCTGAATTGGCAACTGCCGATTTATCTTCTATCTCCTTGAAATACTTGAGCGGATTTACATATTCACCATTTTCTCTGACAGCAAAATGTAAATGGGGTCCCGTTGATACTCCTGTATTTCCTGAATAACATATAACCTGACCAGCTGTAACCTTATCTCCAACCTGACACGCAAAAGAAGAAAGGTGGAAATAACAACTACATATACCACTACCATGATCGACAATAACTGCATTTCCCGCGCTGCCAAGATATCCTGTATATATAACCTCACCGGCGGCAACTGCAACTACCTCGCTTCCCATACCACAGTCGATATCAATTCCTCTGTGGTAGGATGTTGCACCGGCAGTAGGTGCCACACGAGGTCCATAGTATGAAACAATAGTATGTCCTGATGGCATAGGCCATAGGAACTGTTCACCGGTGTACACCAGACCTGTTGTAGCATTTGGATTACCATTACTGGAGTACTGTACCTGGTAGCTGGCTTCTATTTTAGCGATGTACTCATTCTGCTGTCTGTCAAGCTCATCGACCATTGACTGCATTTCATCTATGTTCGCCTGATAGGAATTAACCTGTCTTTCCTTCGCATCACTGATCATCTGAAGACTGTCCTGCTCCTGCTGAT
Source organism: uncultured Lachnospiraceae bacterium (assembly GCA_902774725.1). GTDB lineage: Bacteria > Bacillota > Clostridia > Lachnospirales > Lachnospiraceae > Eubacterium_Q. The sequence goes on along the minus strand of CACYJP010000024.1, from coordinate 11,338 downwards.
ACGCATCCTGCAGCACCTGCTGATCAGAAGCAAGCGAACTAACCAAAGCAGACTTATCCTTGAGAAGCTGCTTTGCATCGATGTACTCCTGAAGAATCTTCTCATCATATGCATCAATTGCATTGATATACTCTGCTCTGTTTACGAGATCAGAATAGTCTGTTGCATCAAAAAATGCATCGATATAGGTATATGTTCCACTCTCATACTCATCCCTGATATGAGACTTAACTATCTCATACTGTGCTGCCTGTGCAAGCTCCGCCTTTTCCAGATCAGCGCCCATTTCGATCTGCAGCTCGGTAGCTCGTGAAACACTTTCTCTGAGAACATCTATCTTGTCCTGATATTCAATTATAAGGTCGTCCAGATTATTTAATGTTGTTATAAAGTTATTCTGACTGTCGAGCAGCGTATTCAGCTTTGTCTGCAGATCATTCTTCTTCGAAACGATATCGCTGTACTCTGCTGATAGAGCAGCTATTTCTTCCGGAGACAAAGTCGGAGCTGTGGTCAGCTCCGGACTAGAATTTGCGCTATTATCCTGAGGTTTCGTTGTATCAGGAACAACAGCATCATCGCCATCATCTGCATCTGTAGCTGTAGCGGTACTACCTCCCGCGGTAGTAGGCTCATCAGCACTTACGACATAAGCACTTCTCGTTTGCTGAGAAGTGCCAAATGTCAGAATCATCACTAGTACTATACCAACAACTAAAATGAAATAACCGGAAATAGACTTTTTATCCATAATTTATTCCCTCTAGATGTTTTAGGTTGTTATATCTTTTAATGTTTTTAGGTTTTATACTTTTAAATGTTTTCTCGTAGTTATAATACTTCCGAAGAAACCAATTCCGATACCTATCGCAAGTGTAACAGGAGCAAGCACCTTGAACATCTGCATCGGCTCTCTGAACTCGAAGAGGTTATTCAGAATTGTAAATCTTCCTGCGATATAGTTAATAACTATATCATAGAGATAATAAAGCAGAACCAGCGGAACGATAGAACCAATCAGTCCGATTATTATACCTTCTATAATAAAAGGTGCTCTGACAAATGCATTTGTTGCACCGATCAGCTTCATAATTTTTATTTCTTCCTTACGAACAGTTATACCAATCGTAATAGTGTTGTTGATAAGGAACATAGATACCAGGAGAAGTATAATGATGATACCAAAGGATGCATATCCGACAAATGCATTTATCGCCGATATACTGTCCGCCGTAACTGCGGAGCTCTTAACCTTTCGAACACCCTCTATACTCTCGAGGAACTGTACAAAATCCGCCTGTGCAGATGCATCATTTAGAGTAATTTTGTATGATGCGGAGCCTGCAAGAGGATTATCTTCTCCGAAGGCTGCTCTTGCTGCCTCAGGATCATCATAGGTCTGCTCTGAGAATTCCTGCCAAGCCTGGTCAGCAGATATGAAATCAATAGTATTGATTTCCTTTCTCGTCTTTATCTGTTCTCCGATAAGGTTCATGCCCTCCTCGGATATACCCTCATCAAAGAATACCGAAATAGAGATAGTATTTTCTATCTTATGAATAGCCGCTCTGAAGTTTACAAGAACTATATAAAACAGTCCAAAGATAAACAGACACGCTATAATAGTTCCTATAGAGGCAAGCGAGAAAAGCAGATTTCGTCTGATATTTTTTACACCTTGCTTAAAGCTGTAGCCAACCGAACTAATCTTCATCGATATAACCTCCCTTCTGGACATCGCTTACAACGACACCCTTCTTTAAGGTTATAACCCTCTTCTTCATAACATTTACTATTTCCTTATTATGTGTTACTACAACAACTGTAGTTCCCTTCTGATTTATCTCATCCAGAAGATTCATGATATCCCATGAATTCTTAGGATCAAGGTTTCCTGTAGGCTCATCAGCCAGAATTATCTCAGGCTTATTAACAAGCGCTCTTGCAAGTGCAACTCTCTGCTGCTCACCACCTGAAAGCTGTCTTGGATAAGACTTAAACTTGTCCTCCAGTCCAACGAGAGCGAGGACTGCAGGAACCTGTCTTTTTATGTACTTTGCAGGAGTCTCAATAACTCTCTGTGCAAAAGCAACATTCTCATATACTGTTCTGTCCTTAAGGAGACGGAAGTTCTGGAATACAACACCTATCTTCCTTCTAACCTTATGAATCTTATTCTTTTTCAGCCTTTCATAGTTAACTCCCGCAACCTCGATCTTGCCCTTTGTAGGCACAAGCTCACGAAGAAGCAGCTCGATAAATGTAGTCTTTCCGGAACCGGATGTACCAACTACAAATACAAATTCACCCTTTTCGATTTCAATGTTAACGTCCTTCAGAGCAACAGTCCCTGTAGGATACTTCATCGTAACATTTTGCATCTTGAGCATGGCATTTTTCTTTTCTTCCATTAATTCGCTCTTAACTCCTTAAAAATCTAAACTTTCCATATACTTCATATACTTAACAACCATAAGAGCGATCTTAAATGTAATCGCATCTTCGAAAACTCTCAGGTCAAGTCCGGTAGACTTCTCGATCTTGTCCAGACGATATACGAGAGTATTTCTGTGGATATAAAGCTGACGTGATGTCTCTGAGACATTCAGGCTGTTCTCAAAGAATTTGTTGATGGTTGTAAGAGTTTCCTCATCGAACTCATCAGGAGACTTTCCGTCAAATATCTCCTTTATGAACATACGGCAAAGAGGAATAGGAAGCTGATATATAAGTCTTCCGATACCAAGATTGCTATAAGCGATAATGTTCTTGTCGCTATAGAATATCTTGCCTACATCGAGTGCCATCTTAGCCTCTTTATAGGATCTGGAAACTTCCTTTATCTCATTTACTATAGTTCCGTATGCCACATGCACAGAGATCATAGCCTCTGTGTTCAGCATATCAACTATAACATTTGCAGTCTTGCCGAGATCATCATAGGTGTCTGTCGGCTTAACCTCTTTTACAAGAATTATATTCTTCTCATCAACAGCAGTAATAAAGTCTCTCGTCTTTATCGAGAAGATATTTCTTACTGTCTCAAGCGCATTGTTATCCTTCTCAGACTTAGTCTCAATGATAAATACGCATCTCTTTACATCTGTATCGATATGAAGCTTCTTCGCCCTGTTGTATATATCAACGAGAAGAAGATTATCAAGAAGGAGATTCTTTATGAAATTGTCCTTATCAGATCTTTCTTTATAGGCAACCAAGAGACTATGTATCTGGAATGCTGCCATCTTGCCGACCATGTATGTACTGTCTGCCTCTCCTTTTGCAAGCAGTATATACTCTGTCTGCTTATCATCAGTAACCTTGAAGAACTGATATCCAAGCAGTGACTGGCTTTCAGCCTGTGACTGTGCAAATGCAATTACTGCATCCTCATAGTCAAGAGGTCCATCCTCTGCAGTCTTTGCCAAAAGTCTTCCCTCAACATCCATAACAATGAGATCAACCTTTGTTATTGTCTTAATACCTTCCAATGTCTCTTGTAATATCTGATTTGAAATCATATCTGTCTCCTATTCTGCATCCCCTTTATACATTATTTACAGTTTCATTACCACAAAAAGAACTGTAAACTGCACTCCGTACGGTTTACACTTCACTGTAAATTCTAACTACACATAGTACATTTTACGACTTGAGCATAAAAAAAGCAAGTTTTAGTCCATCAACGATAAACCAAAACTCGCTTTTCTTTACACTATCATTATTATAGTACTAGTTTACAATTATCTCTTCTGATTCCTTATCGAAGATATGGATCTTTGAAAGGTCAAATGCGAACTGTACTGTGTCACCAGGTCTAGCAGTTGTACGAGCATTAACTCTAGCTGTGATATCGAACTGGTCAATTGTGAAGTAAAGATAAACTTCTGCACCGAGCATTTCGTAGATATTGATACGAGCATCAATAACTGACTCTGGTGATGACTCGATGAACAGCTGCTCATCATGTATATCCTCAGGACGGATACCAAGAACAACATCCTTGTCAATGAATCCACCTGCGATAAGCTTATTAGCCTTAGCCTCAGGAACCTTGATTGAGTGTGAACCGAACATAAGAAGTACGTCAGCTCCTGACTTAACAACCTTACAATCGATGAAGTTCATAGGTGGCATACCCATGAATCCGGCAACGAAGAGGTTGCATGGATGATCATAAAGATTCTGTGGTGTATCAACCTGCTGAATGATACCATCCTTCATAACAACGATACGTGTACCAAGTGTCATAGCCTCTGTCTGGTCATGTGTAACGTAGATGATTGTTGTCTGAAGTCTCTGATGAAGCTTTGAGATCTCAACACGCATCTGTACACGAAGCTTAGCATCCAGGTTTGAAAGAGGCTCATCCATAAGGAATACCTTTGGCTCACGCACGATAGCACGTCCCATAGCAACTCTCTGTCTCTGACCTCCTGAAAGAGCCTTTGGCTTACGATCAAGAAGATGCTCGATCTCGAGAACCTTTGCTGCCTCATGAACCTGCTTGTCGATCTTCTCCTTTGGAACCTTTCTCAGCTTAAGTCCAAATGCCATATTATCATAAACTGACATATGTGGATAAAGAGCATAGTTCTGGAAAACCATGGCGATATCTCTGTCCTTAGGCTCTACATCGTTACAAAGCTTGTCTCCGATCCAGAGCTCACCAGAACTGATATCCTCAAGTCCGGCAATCATTCTGAGTGTTGTAGACTTACCACATCCTGAAGGACCAACGAAGATAATGAACTCTTTATCTTCGATATCAAGATTGAAGTCCTTAACAGCGTTGAAGCCGTTTGGGTAAATCTTGTAGATGTTCTTTAACTGTAATCCTGCCATTTTAAATATCCTCCTAAATAGCACTTCGGCTTTTTTGTTTCGTAATCAACCTTGTATATAATATAACTATTTCAATTCCAAAACTATGTCTGTCTTGCATAAATATTCTTCAAAACTTTTGGTCATATTGCATATTGACGATTCAATTATATATATTTTAACCAAAAAAAGGCGACATAACATCACCTTTTTTTATTTTGTTTGTACGAGTTTAACCAAAATTATTACAAATATATTAACTGAAACCCTTTATTTGTCACTAGTATACAACATCCGGGGTGCCAATTATAAGAAATGCCTCAACCCCTTCAGTATTAACAGAACACTGCACTTCATTTGCCGGCAAAGTCTCCATTTTAGCCTCCGGGAGGAACTCCTGAAGAGCAGTTCCGGTCCCCTCTGTAACGACCACGATCTTTGATACATCCAGAATTCCCTTGGTATAATCACCGGCCTGAACATTCGTATAACCTGCCTCAACCAGCTTATCCTTCCACTTTCCGGCAACTCCCGGAACATCTGTTGCATTTAGCACAACTATTGAAGCATCCTTCGAAAGAGAACCGTCGTTTTTAGCCTCTTCGCTTGCAGCCTCTGCATCCTCATATAGAAGAGCATCCGAATTAGTAGCATTATTTACCAGAAGCTCATCCTTCTGATTATCCTCAAAAGCAGAGTCATCCGCCTTCTTTTCCTTCTCCGCGTTCTTATTTGAAATGATTGTCTTTATCAGATATGCACTCATCGCAAGAATGACAAGTCCAAGAATTATCACTATTGCCTTAAGAAAAAATGAGAGAAACAGCCCAACCGGGCTTTGTTTATTATTTTGTGACATTTCGCCTGCCTCCGATTTTGATACACTAAAAGTATAATATCAGAGCAGTCACTCTTTTTCAAGAAGGAACAAATGTGTTATACTTTATTACATAGTAAGAATCAAATTGTGGGGTAAACGCATATGCATATTCTGATTACCGGGGCATCTAAAGGAATCGGGCGGGCAATAGCCATCAAAGCCGCTTCTTCAGGGATGTTTGATAAGATAATAATTAATAGTAGAAGTAACGAGGCAGGGCTCGAAGAAACCGCCCAGCTGGCCGGCAAGGCGTCTGAGTCCGAAAACCTTATCATCCATAAGTCCCTCGGCGACTTGGGCAGTATCAGTTATGTCCGCCGGCTCAGAGAAGAAGTCGGCCCAGTCGACGTTCTTATCAACAACGCAGCCGTTTCATATGTCGGGCTCCTTGTAGACATGACTCCTGAGGAGTGGAGTGAGTCAATTAATACCAATCTCTCCTCTATATATAATACCTGTCATACATTTCTGCCTGATATGATTGCTAAGCAGTCCGGACATATAATCAACATCTCATCCGTATGGGGCGAGGCAGGTGCTTCCTGCGAGGTGGCCTACAGCGCAACGAAGGGGGCAGTCAATTCCTTTACCAGAGCTCTTGCCAAAGAGGTCGGACCAAGCTGCATTCAGGTAAATGCAATAGCTCCGGGAATCGTTGATACAGAGATGAATTCCCATCTCTCAGCTGAAGAATTATCCGAAATATGCGAGGATATCCCAATGGGACGCATGGCTAAAGCTGATGAAATAGCCGACGCAGCAATAAATATACTCAGAATGCCGAAGTATCTCACCGGCGAAATCATAAGAATTGATGGAGGGTGGATATAATGAATGATGTATTTGTAGAATTTTTCTCAGATGAAGCACTTGAAAATGTTATGTGCCTTCTTCAGTATCATCCAAAGAAGGTCGTATACCTCGGTCATAAATCGACCATGATCACAAGAAAGATAAAGAGTCTTACAAATTTTGCCAAGCTCAAATCACCTGATACTGAGCTTGAGTTCATAGAGGTTCCGCGCGACGACCTGACCAAATGTATAGAAACCCTGAACTGTGTCGCTGACAGCTATCCTGATGCATATTATGAGCTTACAGGCGGCGGCGAGATGATTCTTATAGCATTTGGCTATGTCAGTGCGACCAGAAACCTGAAAACCATACGTATTGATCCTTATACAGGACTTGAGGTAAATATTCTTCCGGGCGAGGAGCCAACACAGCACCAGGACTCGATTAAAATATCCGTTAAAGAAAACATTATCCTGCACGGCGGCAAGCTCACTCAGCAGACAGGTAACTATTCTACCTGGAATTTCACCGACAGCTTCTATCAGGATATAAGGACTATCTGGGATATAGCAAAGAATCTGCGTCACAAATGGAATAAGCACTGCGCAGTTATTGAAGATGTCATCAAGGCTAACCCTTGCGACGACAGCGGTCTCTTCATACTTCCGAAATCTACTCTGAGGGATGCAGCCACTATATTCTACAAGCTTCAGAGCAAGAATCTGCTTAAGGACTTCAGTTCGGACGCCAAGAGAATACGCTTCCGTTTCAAGAATGACTCGATAAAGCATATAGTTACAAAAACCGGAAATATCCTTGAGCTACACGTGTATGAAGTCGCTTCAAGAAGACGCGATATATTTAGTGATGAGATAATCGGAGCTATGATCGACTGGAACGGAGACAAGAGCCAGCAGGAAAAGATAGACTTTGCAAATGATTATCAGCGTTATATGAATGCGAGCTACGATACGATAAATGAAATAGACGTCATACTCATGCAGTCCTGCGTTCCGATCTTCATTTCCTGCAAAAGCGGAAAGGCAACCAGCAATTCTCTGCACGAGCTACAGACAGTGACAAGCCGTTTTGGCGGAAAATATGCAAGGAAAGCCCTGGTTATGGCACTTCCTTGCGATGAATCCTCTAGTGGTACATCCTTCTTTAAACAGCGTGCAAAGGAAATGCACATATGGGTAATCGACAATGTTTATTCGATGACCGATGACGAACTGTTAAAGAAGCTCATACTACTTCATAATTAATTATCTTCAGCTTTGTTTTTCTTCAGTTTTGTTTACACCTCTGTTCTCATGACTGAGGTTTGCAAACTTAGTATATTTACCAATCCAAGCCAGATCAATCGGGCCTGTTGCACCATTACGCTGTTTAGCGATAATGATTTCTGCAATACCCGGTTTTTCTGATTCTTCTTTAGTGTAGTATTCATCCCTGTAAATGAACATTACAACGTCGGCATCCTGCTCTATGGCACCGGACTCACGGAGATCCGCAAGAACAGGTCTATGATCCGGTCTTGAGTCAACTGCTCTGTTCAGCTGCGAAAGTGCGATAACAGGTACATTTAGCTCTCTTGCAAGAGACTTGAGTGCTCTGGAAACCTCAGCGATAAAGAGCTGTCTGGACTCAACCTTACCCGGTGCACTCATCAGCTGGAGGTAATCGATTATGATAAGACCGATTCCATCAGTCTGCTTCAGCTTACGGCACTTTGTTCTAAGCTCAGCGATACTTATTGAAGAATTATCATCAATAAACATAGGCGCCGCAGACATGTTGTCGACCGTACTGATTATCTTGGCCCAGTCGCCATCTGATATATCACCTGTTTTAAGACTCTTTGCCTCAACCATTGAGTCAACGGCAACAAGTCTTGAAACCAGCTGTTCCTTACCCATCTCAAGTGAAAAAAGAACAACCGGAATATGATCCTTAACAGCAACATGATGAGCGATATTAAGGACAAATGCAGTTTTTCCCATGGAAGGACGGGCTGCTACAAGTATAAGCTCACCGCCATGAAGTCCGGTAAGCATATTATCAAGATCCGTAAATCCTGTCCTGAGACCATTGATCCTGCCTCTGTTACGTGTTGCTGCTTCTATGTCCTCAACAACATTTACAACTATTTTATTGATAGGCGTAAAGTCCTTTGAACCACTTCGATTCTGCATAAGCTTGAAGATGTCGGACTCAGCCTTACTCATTATATCCTCAACAGGCTCCGAACCATTATATGAATTAGCCATCAGATTGTCTGAAAGCTTTATAAGCTTCCTGAGGTAGGACTTATCCTTTACGATCTGGGCATGATTCTTCGCAAATGCAGATGTCTGAACACTCGAAAGGATATCGCCAAGAAAACCAAGCGCACATATCTCTTCAGGAGCACCTTTTTCCCTCAGCTTTTCGCCAAGAACTATCTCATCAACCGGCTTGCCCTCATTGTATAGCTCATACATAGCATCAAAAAGAAGACCATACTGTGTATTGTAAAAGTCTTCCTTTGTTATAACTGCAGTGACCTCCGAGATAGCGTCCCTGTCCAGCATCATCGCACCTATAACGCTTTTTTCGGCATTATTATCATGCGGCGGTATTTTTTTTATAGTATTCTCATCAGCCATTTTTGATTTCCTTATTATTTGATCAACGTGGTTTCAGTTTCACCCGGTTTACTTCTGTTCAACAACATCAAGCAGTATCTCTGCTGTAACCTTTGGATGAAGCTTGATTCCAACTGTATAGCCACCTAAAGCCTTTACAGCATCCTTCATAACAAGCTTCTTCTTATCTACATCGATTCCAAGCTGTTTTTTGATAAGCTCAGCCACTTCCTTTGTTGAAACAGAGCCAAATGTTTTTCCATTCTCTCCGACCTTCATCTGAACTGTGACCTTCTTATCCTTCAGTTCACCAGCAAGCTGCTGGGCAGCGGCCAGATTCTCTGCAGCCACCTTCTCATCATTCTGATTTTTAAGTTTCAGATCATTCAGGTTCTTAGGAGTAGCCTCTACTCCAAGCTTCTTAGGGAGTACAAAATTTCTTGCATATCCCTGATTTACCTCTACTATCTCACCCTTCTTTCCAAGGGATTTAACATCCTGTGTAAGTATTATCTTCATTTTCATCCTCCAAGTAATAAGTGACTTATAATTCACCGGACTCGTGCATCTCAGTGATGACCTTTTTAAGTTCTTCAAAGAATTCTTCTTTTTCTTTATCCAGCTGTGCACCGGCAACATTTGCATGTCCACCGCCGCCGAAACGCTCCATTACTAACTGAACATTTACATCACCGATAGATCTCGCCGATACATAAAGCACGCCTTCTGATTTTGTAACAACGAAGGACGCCCTGATATTATCAACATTAAGAAGCTCATTTGCAACCTTTGCAACCGCAACAGTAGGGGCTTCCTTTGAATCCTTGTCGGCATCTATATATGAAAGTGCAAAGCTGTTCAGGAATATCTCAGCATTGCTGATTCCCTGAGCTCTTTCCTTAAGCTCATCCATAGAGCTTCTGAACATCTTTCTTACTCTCGTTACGTCAGCTCCGCTCTTTCTCAGATAGGAAGCAGCTTCAAATGTTCTGACACCGGTTTTAGTAAGGAAGTTATCTGTATCGATAAGAATTCCGGCATACATCGCATCCGCCTCCTGGCTCTTAAGCTTCGGAGTCTTTGACATATACTGATACATCTCAGCGATCATCTCGCAAGCAGATGAAGCAAACGGCTCTATATAAGAAAGCATAGCGCCCTTGATCGGCTCGTTACTCTGTCTATGATGATCGAACACAACGACTGTCGGAACCAGACTAAGCAGCTCCTCGCACTCTGTAAGACTAGGTCTGTTAACATCGCAGACAACTACGACAGTCTCCTTGTCAGCCAGTGATACAGCCTGATTACTTGTAATAAATACATCTTCATAAACATTTGCGAGCTTAAATGTATTCATCACCGGTCTAATCGCTTCTGTTATCTCATTTATAACGATATATGCCTTCTTGCCCATCGTAGAAACAAGTCTGTATATACCGATAGATGATCCAAGTGCATCTGCATCAGGTCTCTTATGAGCCATGATGATGACCTTCTCCTTTGTCTGAAGAAGCTCCTCGAACGCCTGCGCCTTAACTCTCGCCTTAACTCTTGTAGTCTTCTCAGTTCCGGCACTATGACCACCATAATAGGTGACCTGATCACCCTGCTTAACTGCTGCCTGATCTCCGCCTCGTCCCATCGCAAGGCCGATAGCGTTTCTGGCATTATCATAAGCATTCATAAATCCATTTGCTTCTATATCAGCATCAGCACCGATACCGATACTGAGAGTCATTGCTATCTCATTTCCCACATTTATGTTCTTAACATCATCCAGAATCGAGAACTTGTCATCTCTCAGAGTCTGCATATACTGCTGCTTAAATACAAAGAAATATTTGTCATTCTCAGTATGCTTAACTATTGCATCGATATTCGAAAGATACATGTTGATCTTTCTCTCAACAAGCGCCGTCAGGATAGAATGCTTAACATCCTCAAGATTATCCATAACCTCGTCATAGTTATCTAAGTAAAGCAGTCCCGCATAGAGCTTCTGATCATTCGCTGTTTTCTCGAGTCTCTTCATCTCAGTCTCATCAAAGAGATAGATAGCAAGAACTATATCATCATCGCTGTACTCTTCTTTTCTCTCATCAAATACAAGAGAAAGGTCTATCCTCTTGATGGAAGCTCTGTATATCCTGTTGTCGTATTCAAGGTTCAGATTTGCCTCATCCTCTGTATCGATTATGTCAGGTACAAG
>CACYJP010000023.1 GCA_902774725.1 uncultured Lachnospiraceae bacterium | reverse complement strand
GAATTCTCTCCCCATCCTCTGTCGCTCTGAAAATAATAAACTGTCCCGGTTCAGCCTTGCGGGCAACAAGCGGTGCCTCGACCTCCATTAACGTGACAGTCGGATTGAGCGATTCTTTTTTTACAATCTTATACATCCTTTGACCACTCCTTTGTAAATACCTTTAAAATGTGAGCGGAGTCGGCGGGATTCGAACCCGCGGGGCGCGGTTAGCGCCTAACTGATTTCGAGTCAGCCCCGTTATGACCACTTCGATACGACTCCTTTTTTATGACATTCATATGACATACGGATTGCTCTGTTTCTTCTAAAACTCTCACAATCCTTGAAACATTCGTATTCTCGAGATTTGCTTTCGCAAATCTCTCCATACTCATGTTTCAGCGTGTCATAAGCTCATATATGAACTTACCTGCAAGCAGTAAGTTCATATATGAGCTATGACACTTATGTCATTATACTTTTATCTAATAAATGTGTCAATTATATAGAATACCGGTTATCTGTTTGTATGAGCTAAAATATTCCGGCTCCTGCTGTATTCATAACAGCAATAAATGCGCTAATCTCAAGGATCATCAGTAAAACGACAAATATCCACAACCAGCCTATCTTTTCCTTGGTTTTATATACGGTTGCCCGGTATTCCTTAAACAGACTGAGGCTCCTCATTCTGTCCAGAATCCGGATATGATCACCCTCTGCATAGTCTTTATTTTCCATATCGCGGTAGAATTCCTCGATACGTCCTATCTCATTATTCAGAAAGGCCTTTTCGTCTTCAAAAGATATGATACCGTTATTTCTTCTATAATCTGCCATGGCGGCACCGGAATTTAGTATTAATATCTGCTTATTATAGGAAACTACATTTCTGAGCATACCCAGCGCCAGAAATATATCAAAGACAAAAAACACTATAGGAGTAGCAAGCACCATGATTATATATATAATAGAAAAAACCGCAAGCTTGTATCCCAGATATATGCATCCACGGATCAAAAGTATATATATAATCGGTATCAGCAGATCAACTATAAGCATCTTTATCGAATACATATAATCATGCTTAAGCATTTGTCTCCTTGCTTCCAGTGACTTAAGCTGTATATTATATTCGGAGTAATTAAAGTCGATCTGATGTTTTAGTGCATTATAAGAATCTCTGAATCCATCATCTCCCCCGGTGTTTTGATCAGAACCTTTATTTGCATTCTCCTTATTCAACTTCAGTTCCATTTTCCCTGTTAACCCTTAACTTTTTTAGAATAAAAGATGACAGCTAATAAACTGTCATCTAACCGTCATCTTTTATCCAATAATCATATATCTAATACAAATTATTCGTAAATAATAACCTTTGTACCCTGAGGAATATTCTCATATATATACTTAGCATTGTTTATATCAAGTCTGATACAACCATGAGAAGCTCTTATTCCAAGTCTTCCATCTGTAATAGTAGTCATACTATTCTTTGCGTAAAGTACTGAATGGAACAGGATCTCTCCAGATATCTGCGTTGCATACCAGCAAGTATATCCCTTTTCCTCACCAAAGTGATAATTGTGTATACCTATCTGGAATGTACCATTTGGAGTTGCAACACCATCTGTACAAGAGAATTCCTTAAGAGTTGTCCAGTTACCCTGTCTACCCTGGAAGATATATACCTTATGAGCTGTACGGTCTACCATGATAAGATAGTTTGTATTACTTGAATACTGCTGTGCCTTCTGAGCTGTGAAATCAGCTACACCACCGCTTGCTCCAAGATCGTAAACAGTACCGTCCTTATCTGTAAACTTACCGGTCTGCATAACACCACTCTTATCAAAATGATACCAGTATCCGGAGGCACTTGCCCAATCATCCCAGACCATAGCACCGCTGTCCTTCATGAAGTACCACTTTCCACCTTCAGAAACCCAGCCGGTCTTCATCTCACCGCTTTTGTCCATGTAGTACCAGTTTGATCCATCATGGCACCAGCCTATTGACATCTCGCCGTTATCCTTAAAGTAGTACCACTTTCCGGTAACCTCATCCTTTGCCCATCTTGTTGCCATGGCACCGCTATTCTTCATTAAGTACCACTTATTTCCGGACTGAATCCAGCCTGTAGTAAGTATTCCGGACTTGCCCATATAATACCAGGTACCCTTATCGTTTACCCAGCCTGTAGCCATATCACCGGCAGAGTTCATATAGTACCATACATTTGAAACTGAAACCCATCCGGTCTTCATATATCCGTTATTATCGAAATAATACCACTTTCCGTCTATCTGCTTCCAGCCAACTACCCAAGAACCATTAGCAAGCTTATACCACCACTGGCCATTTGAGTTCATCCACTGATCTTTTCCTGTAGGCTGCTGTGGTTCTGCCTGTTTCTGTTCTTCCTGCTTCTGTTCTTCTTGCTTCTGTTCCTCTTGATTCTGCTCTTCCTGCTTCTGGTCGTCTTGATTCTGATCATCTTTATTCTGATCATCCTGCTTTTGCTCGCCGTCTTTCTCGCCGGCAGATACAATTGTATAATCTGAATCCTGAATAGCTTCTTCAGCGTTAACATTTATTGTATTAAAAATAATCATCAGGACTGCCGCAAGTACAACCATAAGCCTAGCAAGACTAATACTTATTTTTTTCATTTCCTTACTCATCCTTTACCTTGTTTTATTGTTAATTCATCTTAGTGAATTAAACGAAATTATAACATAATAGGGGTAAAACTCAAGGTTTTTGTACATTTTTATGAATAAGTGCTTAAAATTACGTAAACTGTCTCAGATATTTATGATAATTGACTATAAATTGATATTTGGGCCAAAAATCATTTCAGAAAAGCATCTATTCCGTTTGCTATTCCGGTCACCATCTTGTTCTGGAAAGACGGATCTGCCATCATACTGTCTTCAGTAGGATTGGTCATGAAGCCCATCTCTATAAGGGTTGTCGGAACCTGACTCCAGTTATTTCCGGACATCGAGTCTGTTTCCCACACACCTCTGCTTGAAAAACCGGTCGCTGAAGTATACTCTCTGAGAACTGAGTTTGATAACCTCTTGCATTCACTGTACATACTTGAAATGTATGGATTACCGGAGGTTATACATATACACATGGCTCCGCGTGCACTGCTGCTTGATGAACCGTCGCCGTGAAGTCTTATATAAGCATCTGCATTTTCGTTATTTGCTACCTCTGCTCTCTCCTTACAGGAAACAGGAGTATTGTTATCGTATCTTGTAAGGACAACATCATATCCTCGAGCCTCAAGCTCTGTTTTTAGCTTCTCTGCTATCTGAAGTGTAAGCTTGTACTCCGGAAGACCGGTGCTAACTCCGGAGGTACCACCACTATCCTTTGCTTTTGTTTCCGAAGAACCGGGACCTAATGGCTCAGTTCCACTTGCAACAACTGATGAATGACCCGGATCAATAACTACAACCTTGTTCTTGCCTCCTACCGAGCCATCCGGATTAGTATAGCCTTCTATCCAGGCTCCGTCTTTTCCGACATAAGATGTACCGATCCATCTTCCGCTGTCCATATATCCTGACTTTTTGAAGTGGTACCATTTACCATCTATCTTGAGCCAGCTATCCGCAGGATACCAGGCAGTAGCCTGATACCACCAGCCAACTGAGTTCTGCTTCCAGCTCGCATTCCAGGTACCGTCATACCAGCCTTCGGAATTCAGCCAGTAACCATCTATGTACTCATCCTTTGCATAAGAACCATCGCTGTTTTTATACCACCAGCGCTGATCCTTTTCCTGTATCCACTCTCCGCCTGCTGCAGAAGACTTAAAGCCACAGATAGCAAGAACAGAGAGTATCATCGCCACTACCAAAACTACAGATAAAGCTTTCGTTCTACTATTAATGTTTTCAGCGTCTCTCAGTTTTATTGAACCCATCTGCTCTGTCTCCTACGACTCTTCTCCTACGCTCTCTATTTCGTAGCTAATTGAGTAATCTTTATTCTTCTCGTCACTGCGCCAGCCATCTACAAGACGCTTTGCAATATCCTCGTATTGCTCACCATCACAACCAATACAGAGTATAAAGAAGCTTCCTCCATATCTGCTCACAACATCATTTTTCTTCAGATTAACTATTAAGTAGTCTTCAAAGCTGTCTCTTATATCATCAGATATTTCAACACCTTCGCCGACATCAAATCTAAACCTTATAAAGCCGGTTACATTATGTGTCAGCTTGTCATTTCTGTTAAGGAACTTATATATAACCTGGAACTTGTCAAAATTGACTGTGTAAGCACCCTTACCTTCATTTCTTTCAGAGATTATCTGTTTTATCTCCTTAAGGTTATTATTTCTATCTTCAGAATCCTTGTTCTTAGCCTCACTGCTCTTCTGATAGAAGGAATAATCATGCTTTCCATTCTGCTTAACAGCATAAAGAGCTTTATCAGCCATTTTGAAGAGTTCTTCATATTCGGTTCCCTCAGCAGGAACACGAACCGCTCCAATCGATGTTCCAAGCGGTATGTTCATGTCTTCTCCCATGAGCTCCCTGGCTGACTTTGTCATCTCTTTATTCATAAACTTGGTGATCTGTGCTACGTCCTCTTCATCTATCGTATCCTTGATAAAGCCTACGAACTCATCTCCACCCATTCTGCCGACTACGTCATTCTCATCTGTTGCTTCCTGAAGAAGCTCCGCGAATCTGATAAGAACCTTATCACCCATATCGTGACCATAAATGTCGTTAACAAGCTTGAAGCTGTCAAGGTCAATCATCATTAGGATTCCGACCTCAGTACTGCATACTTCTGTCAGTGCCTTTGTGGCTCCGGCTTTATTAAGGATACCGGTCATCGGATCCGTAGTCATTTCCTTCTGAAGACCTCTGATCCTGATTGATCTCTTCACCATGGCATATACAAGCCAGAAGATATACGTAACAATAAGTCCAAATATAATAAGCAGATATATACGGAAATATAATCTTTCGTACATCATAGCTTTTTTTCTTACATATATAGTTGTATCCTGCAGTACATCCAGCGTGTCCTCGTCCAATATCTCTATATGAAGCTCATAATCTCCATAAGGAAGATTGGTATATGTAAGCGGAATTATCTCACTCTGAAGACATGTGATACCATCATCATTCGCACCCTCCAGATAATAATGTACAAGAGGATTTGAAAGTGAGTAGTTATTTATTGATATATTAAACTGTATACGATTTATAGTTGCAGGAAGAACATATTCCTTTCCATATGAGGCAACTACCTCATCTCCCGCAATAACCGATTTAAGCTTTGGTCTATATGTCTTTATCTCCGAATCATAATCATCTGTTCTGATTTTTCGAACTCCATCAGTACAGCACAGATAAAGATTCTTTCCTTCTCTGATATTCCATGAGTTCGCAACAAAAGAAGTTTTAAGTCCCCAGCTGGAATCGAGAAGAGTACATTTGTATTCCTTATCATCAAGAAGTACAGACTCTTTAACTATGAAAAGTCCGGCACTGGAGGTTATCCAGCATTCTCCTTCATCAGTGATCATGATGTCGTAGTTATTAGTATATGGGAAGTTCTGAAGCTTTCTGACTTGTTTACCATTATCATAATAAAGCGCATTACTTGTTACATACAGGTATCCACCTGTACACTTTACTATACGAAGTACAACAGCAGTTCCAAGACCTTCACTCTTGCCGATATGACCTGAAACCTCTCCGTCCTTGATGATGTAGATACCATCACCATCAGAACCGGCCAGCAATGTTCCATCCTCTCTCTCTACCATTGACAGGATATATCTGTTATTTAGACCATCTTCTTCACCAATCGTTTTTACGACTTCACCGTCTTTGATAAAGGTAAGTCCCATATTACTAGCAACAACTATTTGTCCGTCTGATAGCTCAAGAACAGAACGGCCAAGCCCTCCTGCAAGCTTATCATTTGAATCATTATAGGTGGTAACCTCTTCATCTTTACTTATGCAGACAACACCCACCTCGCCATAGGTGGATATCCAGATATTATCCTTTGAATCCACCTCTATATTTCTGATTCTCACATCATCGAACATAGATGAGTATGACTTGTTTATTCTGCTATAGGTTTTAAGGTTAATTATCTCAAGGCCATTATTAGTACCTATGTAAAGTTCATTTCCTATTTTTTTAACTGTATTAACTACACCTGTATCAACATCCGCCCTTTTTGTAATGTTGAAGAAAGGTGATTTTGAGTATTTCAGAAGACCATGCTTATTAGATGCAAACCATATATTTCCCTGATTATCAACACAAACATCACTTGCAGATCCATTGAAATCCGTGTTCGAAAGGTCAACTGATTTATAAGTATCCTTATCCAAAAACCCCAGTCCGTTTTCACAGCAGCAGAAGAATCCCTCATATCTCTTGCTGTACTCAAGAACGTTGAAGAACTTGAAATTTTTAACCTCAAAATTTCCCAGATAATTAAGCTTATTATCGCTAACCTTATATCTGTCAATTATTCCGGAAGTCGTTCCAACAACTATCTCCACATCTGATGCAGAAACATATCTATATGACACGCCCTCTTCTCTATCAAACTCCTTTTTATCAAGGAGCATATCGTCCTTAATAAGGAAAAATGTACCGCCGTTTGTAACGCCTATCATTCCTCCGTCATCTAAAGGATAGAAGGACTGAACATAGTATATATCTTCCCACTCAGAGTAAGTCTTAATGTTACCATCCGGAGTTATTTTAGATGTAGCAAGAACTGTTCCGACATAGATATTGCCATACTTATCTTCACCGATTTCTCTTATTGAATCCGCAGCAAGTCCATTTTCTGTATCATAAAATGTAATATCGCCGTTTGTTGTATCATAACAGCAAAGGCCACTGTCGTTAGTTCCGATCCAGAGTCTGTTCCTAGAATCAACAACGAGTGTCATAACATTTCTTATTCGATCATCAAGGTGTACCTGCTCAAAGCTTACACCGTCATAAACATAAAGACCGGAATAGGTTCCTATCCATAAATAACCATCCCCTGTCTGAACAACAGCATTTACCTCTGCTGTCAGAGTTCCATTCTCAGTACCGTAGGTTACAGTTTCATAGTCTGCCTTGTAATCAGTTATATCATCTTCATTTCCGGAAGAGCTTTCTGTCTCACTATCATCTCCTGCAGCACTTACTATTCCGTGCTGAAGTGATACCATACCAAGCGAAAGGGCAAAAAGAACAATTGTAGTGGCAAGACCACGTTCAGAAGTTTTTTTACCTTTTGTCTTAGATCTTCTGCGTTCCTCCAGCTGAATAACGAACAGGGCAATCATCATTGTAATCACTCTATCCGGAACATCAACAAAGCTTTCAGCCGCAAATACGTTGAACCTGGAATTGCTGAAGGTATTATAAAGCATGTCAAAAAGCGCATCGCCCCATTTGTTGCCCGTATAGCCACCATTTAAAGCAGAATTCATAGGAATACATATAAATGTGGAAAGCAGACCAACAAATACAGCAAGCGATACAATTGCAAGCTTATCATCTCTATTATTGTGCGGAAATAAAAGACCAACTACAACACCCACCATAAGTCCAACCAACGAATATATAGTAGGCGTACCGTAAATCATAGACGCGATAAATGGACTGGCACCACCCACAATAGCTCCCGCTATCGGTCCATACTTTATCGCAATAAACATTGTTCCGATAGTGTCAAACCATATCGGAAAATTGAAGTGACTTGCAATATTTCCACCTAAAACATTGATGAAAATAGCAACCAGCATAGTAAGAATACTAACGATATTAAGTTTAAAGAAAACAACATTTTTTATATAATCTTTAAATCGTATTCTATTCATTTAGCTTTCCTCAAAACTACAGAGTTCATCAGCTAATCATACCATATTTTATATCGTTTTGACAATTAGATAAGGTTATTCCTCACTTATTTTCATTCAAGTATATCGCGGAGCGCTTATCTCAGTAGGAGAATGAACCCACTGAGATAAAAAGATAGGTGCGATCGTGTTGATCTTATAGCTCTCTATATAATCAGAAACCGGAGTCTTTAAGAAATCATCTCTATACGCTATCTGAATTCCTGCATCTATCTCTCCTCCACCACCTGGAAGATGATGAACTTGAGATAATAGCTCTCATCTGCAGCCCAGAGGATCGGATGGTCAGGTGCCTGAGTTCTGAACTCAACCTGTCTCAGTCTCTTATGCACAGCCTTTGCTGCTTCTTTAACAGTCTTGGTAAAAAGCTCCTGCGTCATAAAATGTGAGCAGGAACAGGTTGCGAGATATCCACCATCTGAAACGAGCTTCAGCCCCTTCATGTTTATCTCACGATATCCTTTAACCGCTTTCTTTGTCGCTTCTCTTGACTTTGTAAAAGCCGGCGGATCAAGTATGACCACATCATACTTTTCCCCTTCTTCAACAAGACGTGGAAGCTCATCAAATACATTTGCTGCTTTAAAGCTGACAATGCTATCAAGATGATTTAGCTTTGCATTTGCACGAGCCTGCTCCACTGCATATTCCGAGATATCGAGACCCAGTACACTGATTGCCCCACCATAGCCTGCATTAAGCGCAAATGTACCCATATGTGTAAAGCAGTCAAGTACCTTCTTTCCACGGCAGATTTTCTGCATAGCAAGACGATTATACTTCTGGTCCAGGAAGAACCCGGTCTTCTGACCATTTACAACATCGACCATATAGTGGATGCCGTTTTCGACGATTTCAACATCAGTATCAAACGCATCACCAATAAAGCCTTTATGCTGAGGAAGTCCTTCCTTCTTACGCTCTCTTGCATCGCTTCTCTCATACACTCCGCGAATGGCTATTCCGTCTTCTGCAAGAACCTTCTTAAGCTCATCTATAATTGTTTCCTTGAATCTGTCTATTCCCAGCGCAAGCGATTCAACAACGAGAACATCCTCATACTTATCGATGGTAATTCCCGGTAGGAAATCCGCTTCTCCAAACACTATTCTACAAGCTCCGAGATCCCGCTCAGCCAGAACTGTCTTTCTGTATTCCCAGGCAGCCTTTACTCTATCATAGAAAAGCTTGCTGTCTATAACCGTATCCGGCTTTCTGCTAAGCATTCTGACACGTATTTTGGAATTATCATTTATATACCCGACACCCATCGGGTATCCATCAAAGTCGATAAGGTTGATGATATCTCCATTCTCATAATCACCTATATACTCATCTATTTCATTATCAAAAACCCAGGCACCGCCTGCTTTGAGGTATCTGCCCTCACCCTTTTTTAATTTTACTATCGCTCTATCGTTCATACTTATCCTTTATTTATAATCCCTATCTTTTTGCAAAAGCCTCAGCACCATACAATTATCGCTTATTTTTATTTCATTTTCAAATATAAATGGATATTTACGCTGTCTTAAACTCCTTTAAAGCTAGCTCGATCAGGCCATTTTGATATATAATGTGATTAGTAATAATTATTTTTCTTGTAGTGATAGTTTTGTGACAAACGGATTGATATTATGTACTTAGTTAAAACAAATCGAAACAATATAACAGTAAATATGAGAAGTGAAGGGAGATTAAATTATGAATGATAAAGTAGTAAAGCTTGATGCTAACGAGTTGGAAAATGTTAATGGTGGATTTAATTACTATGTCCTAAATGAGCTTGAGAGATATAAATATGATACACTGAGGGCAATATGCGATGATCCGAATATTAGCGCAATAGATTTTAATAGAGCCGTTGACCAGCTAGTAGCTTTTTGCAAAGAAATGAAAGCGAAGTATGGTGATGTAGTAGACCCATTTAATCTGCTTGGATAAAAATGAACCTGCTTTTGCGTAGATAACAAAAAGACCGACATCGGTCTTTTTTGTTTTGCCAATATTAAGCGCCGGCGACTGGTGCCGGTGCCCGATGGGCACCGCTTTGCACAGCTGAATCTACGATTCAGCCCGCAGGTCGAACTAGGTTGCTTTGCAGCCTGGTTTGAACCCTGCCGGCTGAATAAAATAATGGGATACCCCATATCGGTACTTTTTGTTTTGCCAATATTAAGCGCCGGCGACTGGTGCTGGTGCCCGGTGGGCACCGCTTAGCACAGCTGAATCTATGATTCAGCCCGCAGGTCGAACTAGGTTGTTTTACAACCTGGTTTGAACCCTGCCGGCTGAATAAAAGAATGGGATACCTCGTTCATTCGAGATATCCCATTCTTTTATAACATGCCGGCGACCGGGGTCGAACCGGTACGGGTATTACTACCCACGGGATTTTAAGTCCCGGGCGTCTGCCAATTCCGCCACGCCGGCAAATTTAGATAGAACCCATGCTACGCACGGTTTCTATCTAAATTTGCCGGCGCGAATGGAATCTACTACTTTTAACTTTGGCACCTTGGTCACTTCGTAACCAAGCAAGCCCAAGCTCTATCCCAAGGCATCCTCCCACGCTTTGCGCGGGCCCCTCCTTGGAACTATTCGACCCAGACGAGACTCGAACTCGTGACCTCCGCCGTGACAGGGCGGCGCTCTAACCAACTGAGCCACTGGGCCTTAAGCTGACCACTGCTACTAATCAGTATCACAAATCAGCTTGTTTATTATATAATTTTTCGATAGTTCTTGCAACCTATTTTTATTCCTTCACATCATCGATGGTAAGTGTCTTTAAATCATCATCTGAGATATTTTCTATTGAAACGATTCTTGTTGCCTGACGCTGGATACATCTTTCCAGATAGTTACGTGCTTCTCTTGCATTTGCAAAGTTCGGTTCATGAGCCTTTGCTTTTTTCGTCAGGAATTCTTCAACGAAAGCTGCCGCATCCTTATCGGTTACATATTCCTGTTTATTTGCCATATTCTGATAGATCTTTGTAAGCTCTTTTCCTGTGTAATCACTGAAGAAGATGTACTTGTTGAATCTTGATTTAAGTCCCGGATTGGAGTTAACAAATTCCTCCATCTTATCTGTGTATCCGGCAACTATTACGATCAGGTCATCTCTATGATCTTCCATCATCTTGAGGATAGTATCAACAGCCTCCTGACCGAAGTCTTTTTCATCTCCACCCTTTGTAAGAGTATAAGCCTCATCGATAAAGAGAACTCCACCAAGTGCGCTTTCAACTATTTCTGCAGTTTGTGTTGCTGTCTGGCCTATATATCCTGCAACAAGGTTGGATCTATCTACCTCGATCAGCTGTCCCTGACTAACTACTCCGAGAACTCTGTATATCTTCGCTAGAAGTCTTGCTACAGTTGTTTTACCTGTACCCGGATTTCCGGAGAATACAAGATGAAGCGTTGTTTCAGGCTGCTTCATTCCCCTTTCTTCTCTCAGCTTTCTTATCTTAAGTAGATTGATCAGATTCGTAAGATCCTGCTTAACAGACTTAAGACCTACCAGACTATTCAGTTCTTCCATCAGCTGCTCAAGAGTTTCCTCAGGTTCGTCACTCTGACTACCGGCAGGCTGCTTCTTATCTGTTTTGTTTGTAATGCTGTTTATAGCTGATTTGTTTCCTCTGAGATTTCTGCTCTTAGGATTATTCTTACTTTTTGGTATTCCATCTGTAAAGTACAGATCGTATTCCTTTAGAAAATCATCAAGCATAATTCCGTAATTGGAAAGGTTTGCTACCTCTGTTACACTTTCACCATTAATTGCAACAAATGCTGCTCCAAAATCCTTAAACAGATCTACTATTTCCTTTGATACAGGGCGTCCTGTAGGTGGTTTATATGGTGCATCTGAGAGGTCGTTCTTTACTGTATAAAGAAGGCACCTCGGAGGCGTATTTATAAAGTCCGCATCCATACATTTTCCATACTTAAAATTCAGGAACTGGGAAATGTTCATATACGTTCCCAGATAATCTCTTATAAAATCCAGCTCTCCCCTGCCATCTGTTCCATCGGATTCAAAAAGAAATCCGCAGAACTGAATCAGGTTGTACTTAAGCATCTCTCTTACAGTCATTCCTGTTGATCGAGTAAGAAGTGAATTGTAATTCTGAAGATCATCGACCATTCTGAAGGTCGAGTCTATTTTATTTTTCAAACTATAATCCATCATAATATTCGTTCCCTGTTCTTTATCCATTCATTTTTTCTAAGATGAATGTGTAAAAATCTCCCTATGACACTTATTTATCAGCGTAACTAATGTATCAGTTTCTTACTAACCTTGAAACCTGTTCCCTTAATGCTTCTTTGGTATTTAATTCAGGCTCTTCCAAAACCTTTTCCATAAGGCTGTGCAGTATCTCCCCCATCCTTGGTCCGGCCTCGATGCCCATCTCCTGAAGATCCTTGCCATTTATTGCAAGCTCTTTTATAGATAGCGCATTTCCGTCACTGATGATTTCATCATGACATCTGATTATTTCATCAAGAACAGCCTTTCGTTCGTTCAGTCTGTAATCGCTCTGGCCCATCATATCAGCCTTCTTGATATCAACATAATCATCAAAATACTCAGGTCCCATTTTGCTGAGCATCCGTCTGACGCTTTTCTTATTTATGACCTGACCACCGATTCCGAAATCATGCCAGCGAACTATAACCTTAACATCACGGATAGTATTGTTATCCATCCTAAGTCTTTTCAGGATCTTTCCGGCCATATCCTCACTCTTTAGAGCATGTCCCTTGAAATGATCGATTCCCTTTTCATCCGTTGTTTTTTTATTAGGCTTTCCGACATCATGAAGGAGTGCTGCATATCGCATAACCTTCGTCGGTTTTACATTTTTAATGACCTCTATCGTATGTCTTCCAACATCATACTTATGATAAGGGGTGTTTTGCTTAGTCTCGATCATTCTGTCAAATTCAGGAAGCACTACAGCAGTAATTCCCATCTCATACATGTCGATGAGTCTTTCAGGGTGATCGGACAGAAGAAGCTTGGTCAGCTCAACCTCTATTCTTTCGGCACTTACCTCGCGAAGCTCCTCAGCATGCTTTGCGGCAGCCGCTCTTGTAGACGGATCTATCTCAAAGCCCAGCTGAGCCGCAAATCTGACAGCTCGCATTATCCTGAGTGCATCCTCGTCAAATCTCTCGTCCGGATTTCCGACGCATCTTATCACACCCTTATCCAGATCCTCCAGACCTCCGTATAGATCGACCACGCCCTTCTCATCATTATACGCCATGGCATTGATTGTAAAATCGCGCCTCAGAAGATCCTCCGAAAGCTCACTTGTAAAGCTTACCGCATCGGGACGCCTGTGATCCGTGTACTCTCCATCTATTCTAAATGTAGTGACCTCGTAAGCTTTATTCTTTATGAGAACACTGACCGTACCATGCTTTATTCCTGTATCAACTGTCCTCTTGAAAAGCTTCTTTACCTCTAACGGCTTTGCCGAGGTAGTTATATCCCAGTCATTTGGACATCTTCCGAGAATACTGTCCCTTACACATCCACCTACGATATATGCCTCATAACCTGCATTATTTAATTGTTCGATTATGAACCTCGCATCCTGAGGCATATTAATTATCATATTCCTGCTCCCATTATAATAGACAAAAATTTAATGCCAACTATTTATTAACCCACCGAGAATAAGTCTCAGTGGGTTATTGTTTTAGTACGCTCTACCAAAGTAAACCATTTTCTTAGCAGGCTTTCCGCAGCAGACGCAAACGTCTGATATTTCTTCCTGCTCAAATGGCATACATCTTGTTGTTGCTCCGGTCTCAGCCTTGATGTTATCTTCACATTCTGTCTCACCGCACCACATAGCCTTGATAAATCCAGGCTTGTTTTCAACTATATCCTTGAACTCATCCCAGTTCTTTGCTGTGTATGTATGTGCATCTCTGTGAGCTCTTGCAGTTTCAAGCATATCCTTCTGGATCGTCTCAAGTAGTGTTGAAACCTCCTGCTCAAGGTTATCCATATTTACTGTGATCTTCTCGCCATTATCACGTCTTACAAGAACACACTCATTGTTTTCTATATCACGAGGTCCAACCTCAACTCTGATTGGAATACCTCTCATCTCGCACTCAGCAAACTTAAATCCCGGTGACTTATCAGTCTTATCAACCTTTACTCTTGCTACCTTACTGAGTCTCTCGCAGAGCTCATCAGCCTTTTCGATTACGCCCTCTTTCTTCTGCATGATAGGAACTATCATAACCTGTGTAGGTGCAACAAGTGGTGGAAGCTTAAGTCCATTATCATCACCATGAACCATGATGATCGCACCAATAAGTCTTGTTGTTACTCCCCAGGAGGTCTGATGTACATACTTTAACTGGTTATCCTTATCAGCATACTGAACTCCGTATGCCTTAGCAAAGCCATCTCCAAAGTTGTGGCTTGTTCCTGACTGAAGAGCTTTTCCATCATGCATAAGAGCCTCTATTGTGTAGGTTGAAACTGCTCCGGCAAACTTCTCCTTTTCAGTCTTCTGTCCTTTTACAACAGGCATGGCAAGTACATTTTCACAGAAGTCTGCATAGACATTCAGCATCTGAATAGTTCTTTCCTCTGCTTCCTCAGCAGTTGCATGTGCTGTATGACCTTCCTGCCACAGGAACTCTCTTGAACGAAGGAATGGTCTTGTCTCCTTCTCCCAACGAACTACTGAACACCACTGATTATAAACCTTTGGAAGGTCTCTATATGATGTTATATCCTTCTGATAAAAATCACAGAACAGAGTTTCTGATGTAGGTCTTACACAAAGTCTTTCCTGAAGCTCTGAAAGTCCACCGTGAGTTACCCATGCAACCTCAGGTGCAAAGCCTTCAACATGATCCTTCTCCTTCTGAAGAAGTCCCTCAGGAATAAGCAGCGGCATGTATACATTTTCTACTCCGGTTTCCTTAAACCTCTTGTCGAGCTGGCTCTGTATCAGCTCCCATATAGCATAACCTGCAGGCTTAAGAACCATAAAGCCCTTAACACTTGTATAACCTGTAAGGTCTGCCTTAACGACTACGTCAGTATACCACTGTGCAAAATCTTCATCTCTTGAAGTAATTGCTTCAACCTTTTTGTCTGCCATGATTTTTCCTCTTTTCCTTTTATCTACTTTCTCGCTTTGCATTATTGCTGTGCTTTGCAAATCGTTACTTATTGTACCAATAATGCTTCGCATTCTTGCAGTGCTTCTTCGAAGCCCTGGTCCTGCTTCGCAGGACGTATCCTCACTTCGTTCGGAGCAACGATTTGCTTCGCAAATCGTTACCTATTGTAACACAATAACGCTTGTTTATAAAGTCTTTACCAGTCCATCTGGTCCATTATTTCAAATGCATCACCTTCGGGTTCTCTATGTAAAACTATATCCTCTCCGGTGATCGGGTGAGTAAACTCAATTCTGGTGGAGAAAAGACCGATTTCATACTTGCCCTTTCCACCTGTACTTTTCTTTTTTGCACCCTTCTTTGAAGCGGGGCCGGGAGTATATTTTGAATCACCCCATATCGGATGGCCGCAAGATGCTAACTGGCATCTTATCTGATGATGTCTGCCTGTGAGAAGCTCAATCAGCAGATAGCTTATAGGTCCTTCGTCTGTATCAAGCTCGTCAAGCACCTCATATCGAAGCTCTGCTTTCTTAGCTCCCTTCGTATCCTTTGAAACAACACCGGTCTTATTCTGCTTCTTGTCAAAAAGTAGGTAGTCTACAAGCTCTCCTTCCGGCTCATCCATAAAGCCCTTTATCACAGCCTGATAGAACTTAGCTATCTCCCTATCCTGAATCATGTCCGACAGCTTTGCAGCTGTATCCTCGTCCTTGGCAAAAAGAATTATCCCACTGACCGGTCTGTCCAGGCGATTAATTATTGCCAGATATGGTTCCTCAGAAAGCCCATCTCTGTCATATAGGAACTCCTTCACAAGAGTGATCATATCCGCGTCATATGTTTTATCAGACTGTGACGGCACACCATATGGTTTTATACATGCGATCAGGTACTGATCCTCGTACACTATATCAGGTTTCATTATTATCTCCTTTATAAGTCATTGGGGACGGTTCTTTTTGACTCCCTATTGGTGCCAACTAAGAATCGTCCCCATCTGATTCAAAGAACCAACCGTTCTTAAAGTTTATTATCAGCAAACTAAGTTTTTAATCAGCAAACTTCTGCTCGTAGATCTTCTTTGCACTTACAAGCCTTACACAAAGAGTAAAGAGCTCAGCTGCAAGCTTCAGATCTTCGATATTTGGATAAGTAGGTGCTATACGGATGTTGCTGTCATGAGGATCCTTGCCATATGGCCAGGTTGCTCCTGCATTTGTCATTACTACTCCGGCCTTCTTTGCCTTTTCTACTATCTCCTTTGCACATCCATCAAGCGAATCAAAGCTGATGAAGTATCCACCATTTGGATTGGTCCACTGACCAACTCCCAGACCGCCAAGTCTGTTTTCAAGTGTTGTAAGAACGACCTTGAACTTTGGTCTTATAATATCGGCATGCTTCTTCATATGCTCTGTCATGCCGTGAATATCCTTAAAGAATCTTACATGTCTCAGCTGATTTACCTTATCATGACCGATTGTCTGATGTGTCATCTGCTTGAGTATATCTTCCATGTTGTTAGGTGATGTTGCAAGACATGCTATACCACTTCCCGGGAAGGATATCTTTGATGTTGAAGCAAACTTATAAACTAGATCAGGATTTCCAACTCTTTTACACTCAGCAAGAATCTCTACGATGTAATCCTCTCTATCCTCATAAAGGTGATGAATTCCGTAAGCATTATCCCAGAAAAGTCTGAAATCATTTGCAGCAGGCTTAAGTCTTGCAAATCTTCTTACTGTCTCATCTGAGTAGGAATATCCCTGAGGATTTGAGTACTTTGGAATACACCAGATACCCTTTATTGCCTCGTCCTCTGAAACAAGCTTCTCAACCATATCCATATCCGGTCCTTCCGGAGTCATTGGAACCGGGATCATCTCTATTCCAAAATATTCTGTTATACCGAAATGTCTATCATAACCCGGAACCGGGCACAGGAACTTAACAGTGTCAAGCTTGCACCATGGAGTATTGCCCATGATACCATGTGTATAAGCTCTTGCAATTGTGTCATACATAACATTTAATGATGAATTTCCGAATATGATTATGTTGTCAGGATTGTTCTCCATCATATCACCCAGAAGTACCTTTGCTTCCTCGATACCTGTGAGAACTCCGTAATTACGGCAGTCTGTTCCATCTGCACATGAGAGATCAGCCTCAGAATTAAGTGCATCCATCATTCCCATAGAAAGATCGAGCTGCTCTCTGCATGGCTTACCTCTACTCATATCAAGATGAAGATCCATATCCTGGAATCTCCTGTACTCCTTCTTAAGCTCAACTATTTCCTCCGCGAGCTCTTCCTTCGTCATTTCATCATATGCCTTCATACGACGTACCTAACCTTTCCTTCTAAATGTATCTATATCACATGCAGGTTCCGTCGGCCCTTAGCCAATATCCTCCTACATTTCTATTTGTTACCATATAACCCCATTCATCGAAGTAATACCAGTAACCATTTATCTTCTGCCACTGATTACAAGCATACCAGCCGGACGAGTCTCCGTACCACCAGCCATACTCATCTGCATGCCAGCTTCCGTAGAACCTATATGACCACGAACCGTCACCTGATAACCAATAGCCATCCACCCATTCACTCGATGCCATCTGTCCACTACCGTGGAAATAATAATACTGGCCTTCAATAACATTCCAGCCTGTCATCATATATCCATCCTTATCAAATGCATACCAGTTTCCATTTGAATGAAGCCATGAATTCATAAGATATGAACCATTATCAAGCTGGAACCACCAGCGACCGCCTGTTGTTTTCCATTCTCCACGGACCTTTGAAGTATCTCCGCCGGCTCCCGAGCCTGATGAACCACCTGTATTTACGCTTGATCCATCAAGTACGCCTCTGTTGATAAGTCTGTTATAAACATCATAGCTGACATCGACATCCATACTCATGCTGACTCTGTCAGTTCTGTAGCTCTCTGTTTCAGCGTAATAAGGACTGAACTCCTGAGCCCAGTAATACCTGTATCTTCCATTAAAATAAACAACCGCTATTCCTACTGAATGCCATCTGGAATTAAGTATATTTTTCCTATGTCCTGCTGATCTCATCCAGGATGAGTGATCCATATCAGTACTGCTATATGGGTCGATTTCATCACTCTGGTTATACATAACACTGTAAGGTGTCCTCTGACCATATGCTATGTTCTCTCCACCGGCCTTTGGGCTGAGTGAAAAGCATGAATCACCATTTGCTCTATGATGAGCAACATTATCATCTATCTCAGAGTGGTCGTATGCCTCACCTACAACACAGGAATCAGCACATCTCTGAAGCGCCATATTTACCAGGTCCTGATCCATCACAAGCTGAGAAAGACCATACTTTGCTCTCTCCTTATTAACGTAAGCGAGCACTTCTTCAGCATAGTCATAGCATACTGTAAAATTGACTGTTACACTGGCGTCTGTCGCCGCATAACTCTTCATACTGTTAGCAGGAAGAACGCCGATAGCAAATACTATGCTCAGCGCTATACCGATAATTCGACGTAGCGTCCTTTTAGTGTTTCCCATAACAATACCTCCATTATATTACTCCCCAAAAAACACATCTACATTATACAATAATCAGTCCCGACATTCCACCATAAAAAACAACATCTAGTTGTTTATCTCTAAACCATTAGCAGATATAGAAAATATCCCGAATAACCTAGCAGCATTATAATCCCGCCTGCGCGTGTAAGCTTCTTTTTCGGCAGAACAAGTATGTACAAGAGCAAAGCTGCTGCAAGCATAACGAAACCATCTATAACGAAGTTTGCTCCCTCCGACAGATACGGCAGATCAATAATAAGTGATGTCATTCCGAGGATAAAGAGGATGTTAAACAGATTGCTTCCGACGATATTGCCAATCGCTATATCCGCATGCCCTTTCCTTGCTGCAGTAACTGAAGTAACCAGCTCCGGAAGAGATGTACCAAACGCAACGATTGTAAGTCCGATAACTCTGTCTGATACGCCAAATGTTTTTGCTATTCCTGATGCGCCGTCTACAGCAACATTACTACCTAAAATAATTGCTGCCACTCCACCAAGTATAAATATCGGAATCAGCCAGTTTTTTATATCCTTTACTTCCTCAACATCATCATCCGCTCCCGAACGCCTTGCGTAGGATACGAGATAAACCATATAGACGATGAGGGTTACAAGAAATACAACACCTGTGAATTTGGACAGCTTACCGCCAAGCATTCCCCAAAGTATCATCGCTATTGTTGATGCGATCATTACAGGCATATCAA
>CACYJP010000022.1 GCA_902774725.1 uncultured Lachnospiraceae bacterium | reverse complement strand
ACGGAAAGAGTAATAAGGTATGTGTTGGAGATGAAATCCTGGTACAGGTTTCGATGGATCCTATAAAGTCGAAAAAGGGCGTTGTCAGCTCTGATATAACCTTAAAGGGAGATTATCTGATACTTAACCGTAGCAGTGAAATAGGTATATCCAAGAAAATAACTGACGAAGCACGTAGGCAGGAGCTTTCCGATTCAATCAGCTTCTTAAAAGAAGAAGAAAAAATAGGCGTAATTATAAGGACAGCTGCTGCAAATGTAGACGTAGAGCTTGTAAAAAAGGAAGCTACTGAGCTTCTTGAAAACTATCATGAGATAGTAAAAAAAGCTGAGAGCTCAGTCTGCAAAAAGCTTATATATAATTCAGATAAACCGTATATAAATCAGTTAAAGGATATTATTCTTAAGAATAAGTATGAAAGCTTCAGCATTATTACAGATATAGCTGATATATATGATGAACTTAGTCAAACGATAGAGAAGAGATATCTGTATTTCTATGATGATGATATGCTTTCGCTTGATAAGCTTTATTGTTTCGAAGATAAGCTAAAAAAGGGCTTTAATAAGTATATATATCTTAAGTCGGGCGGAACTATCGTAGTCGAACCGACAGAGGCTATGACGGTAATAGATGTTAATACCGGCAAGGCTATAAAGGGTAAAAATGTACAGGATACATTTCTCAAAATAAATAAGGAAGCTGCTTCTGAGATAGCGCGTATACTAAGACTCAGAAATCTTTCAGGAATAATTATTATAGATTTTATCAGCATGACTGATTCAAATAAATCAGGTGAGCTTATTAATCATCTTAAATCGGAGCTAGCTAAGGACGAGACTATGGTTAAATATGTGGATATTACCTCGCTCGGTCTGGTTGAGCTGACGAGAAAGAAGATTTCTAAGCCGCTTCAAATAAGTATGTTTTAGTTTGTTTTGAAAGGAGCTTATTCGATGATTAGAAAACTAATATCGTATGTGCTTGTACTTTCTATGACGCTTTCGGTTTTATGTGTATATGGGACAACGTCAGAAGCTGCAAGCGTAGAGGTGAGCTATGCAAAACTTCTTCAGGAATCTCTTTATTTTTTTGATGCCAACATGTGCGGACAAAAGGTGTCAGAAAGATCTGCATTTTCATGGAGAAGTAATTGTCATGCAGGAGACACAAGTGTCACGATAAATGGCAGGACAGTAGATGTAAGCGGTGGCTTTCATGATGCCGGTGATCATCTCAAGGCCGGACTTCCGCAGGCTTATTCAGCAAGTATGCTTGGAATAGCATATATGGAATATAAGCAGGCTTTTGAAGATACATATTCTACAGCACATTTAAAGACTATAACAGATCATTTTGCTGAATACTTTGAGAAATGTACTGTTCTAAAGTCGGATGGTTCGGTTGATTTCTTTGTTTATCAGGTTTCCGATGGAGATGAGGACCATAAGCAGTGGAGTTCTCCTGAATCCCAGAATGCTGTAAGACATGTGTATTATACTTCGGATACTAATCCTGCTACGGATGAAGTGAGCGAAGCAGCGGCTGCTCTTACACTTCAGTATATCAATTTTGGGGATACAAAAGCTCTTGACTATGCGAAGAAGCTTTTTAATTATGCATATGGTCACAGTGCAGCCTGTGCTACAGAAGGTCTTTGGGACAGTAGTACGGGAAATTATCTCTACAAGTCAGAATCATGGGGAGATGATTATGCCCTTGCCGCAGCACTTCTTTATAAGGCTACAAAGGACTCATGGTATAAGGGCGAGTTTGACAAGGTAAAGGCAGGAAGCGGAAGCTATTCAAACAGCGGCTATAATATCTGGTCATGGTTCTCCTGGGACAACGTAAGTGCTCTTGCAGAGTATTATGGAACCGGTGACAGTGCAGCACTTAAAAACTGTGCTGATAATATGTATAACGGTATGGATAAATCAGGCGGATATGGCTGCCTGCTTCAGTGGGGAAGTGCAAGATATAACTGTAATACTCAGTTTATAGGACTTCTTTATGATAAAGCTTCCGGTAAATCTGAATATGCTAATTGGGCAACTACCCAGATGAGATACCTTATGGGTGAGAATAGTCAGAATCAGTGTTATATAGTTGGCTATAATTCATATAGCGCAAAGTATCCTCATCATAGAGCTGCATCTGCTTCAAGTGACGCAGGACAGTACTCAAATAACAGACATGTTCTTCTGGGAGCTCTTGTTGGAGGACCAAGAGATTCGCATGGATCCTATACAGACAGTCAGACTGACTATCAGTGTAATGAGGTTGCACTTGATTATAACAGTGCTCTTGTGCTTGCGAGTGCTGCACTTTATACACTTCATAAGAATGATGGCACAGCTTCTAACAGTCTTATGACTCAGAGTGATCTGGAAGCGGCCGGTGCGGAAATGAGATTTACCTATAATAGCTCCGGCGGAAGATCATCCGGCAACAGTGGTGCCTCAGGTGGCTCTAGTGGAGGAGCTACTGGAAAGCCGTCAAATGAATGGATATCCGGTAAATGGTATGATGCAAACGGTAATAATTCATATAAACCTACCGGAAGCTGGAAAACGAATGGAAAAGGCTGGTGGTTTGAAGACAGCTCAGGCTGGTATCCTGCAAGCTGCTGGCAGAAGATAGATCACAAATGGTATTATTTTGCTGCTGATGGTTATATGGCTTCGAATGAATACAGAGAGGGCTGCTGGCTTGGAAATAGTGGCGCATGGGAATATGAGCCGCTCGGCAGCTGGAAGTCTGATTCGACAGGCTGGTGGTTTGGGGACACCTCCGGCTGGTATGCTTACAGTCAGTGGTTAAAGATAGATGGTTATTGGTATTATTTTGATTCGTCCGGTTATATGGTAACAAGTACTTATATAGATGGTTACTGGATAAGCTCAGACGGTGTATGCTATTAAACTTTGTTTTTAAAAAAGGGGAGTGGGTTAAATGAAGTTTTGTGTCAATTGTGGGTCGCAAATAGACGATCAAAGTAAATTCTGTAAGATATGCGGGGCTGCGCAGCCTGATATCAGTCAGTTTCAGGGACAGATGAGTCCTCAGGGACAGCAGATGAACCCTCAGGGACAGCAGATGAATCCTCAGATGCAGCAGTTGAGTCAGGAGGATATTCCTACTCAGGCTTTTTTCCAGGATCAGACAATCCCTCAGAATTTTACCAATATGGGTACGGTACCGGGCGTGGAACCGACTTTACCACCTGAGAAAGAAAAAAAGTCTATGTCAGGTCTTACAATAGGTCTTATAGTTTCAGCTATAGTTCTTCTTCTAATGGTTGGTACATTTTTAGTACTGGTACTAACAGGTGTTATTAATTTTGGAAAAAACGATATCACAGATGGTCCTGAGGGACCAGGGGGGATAGAAGCATCTTCTACTGAGACTGAAGAAACCACTGAAGGGACTACAGAGGTGGCTCAGAATCCTAATTCCTTTGATGCACTAAATAGTGCGCTTGCTTCTAAGCAGAGTATGGATCTTGGCTTTGTTTCATCTGATGTTTCTGAATATCCTACTGTAAAGCTTTATTATACAGTTGAGGATTCAGCTGGAGAAACACTTCTCCTTACAAGTCCGACTGCTGCTGTAAATGAAACCTTAGCAGATGGTACTCAGGTTGAAAGAACTATAAAGTCTGTTTCTATGCTCGAAGGTAATCAGGGTGTTTCATTCAGTATATGTGCTGATAAGTCCGGAAGTATGGATAGTGATATGGATACGATGAAGCAGGCTATGACTGATTTCGTTCATGAAATGGATACTAATTCCGGTGATAAGGCCGAGCTTATTTCCTTTGATTCCTACATTATGTACATGTGTACATTTACACAGGATAAGAGTCTCCTTCAAAACGGTATAAATAACATGGTCGCTGATGGAGGAACTGCATTCTATGATGCTCTTTATGAAAGTGTTATGAATGCAAGTACTCAGGAGGGTGCAAGATGCGTTGTTGCATTTACCGATGGTGATGATAATGAGAGTCGTCATTCATATACTGAAGTAATTGATTATGCAAATAGTATGAATGTTCCGATCTTTATAATCGGTACTGCATCAGGTGGCGGTGTCTATGAGAGTATCGCCAAGGATACAGGTGGATGGTTCTGGTCAATTAGTTCAGTCAGTGATATGTCAGAGGTGCTTTCTGAGATATACAAGATGAATAAAGAGATGTACTGCGTATCCTATGAAACTGATGGTTCTATTGATCAGTATTCTCAGAGAAGTGTTGATTGTATCATAAGTGATGAAACCTATGGAGCAAGAACAAGTGCTACATTTACTCCTGTAAAGCCTATTGAGGTTGCTCCACATACTTCAAGATATGAGGTTGTTAAGGCAGATGTTTCCTGGACAGAAGCCAATCAGGCAGCTATGCAGAAGGGTGGACATCTGGTAACTATTACTTCACAGGCTGAAATGGATGAGGTCAGCGGACTATGTGAGGCAGAAGGCATAAAGTACGTCTGGATGGGTGGATATACATCTGTTTACGGAAATTCGTCCTTCGGACACTGGGTAACAGGTGAGGACTTTAACAGCTATACTGCCTGGTACGATGGTGAGCCTTCAAGACAGGATAGAGATCAGGTTGAAGAAATGTACCTGATGCTATGGTATGTCAATGATGAATGGAGCTGGAACGACCAGCTAGAAAATGTATTTGATACCGGCCTTAAGTACTTTGAAGGTAATGTCGGATATGTTATCGAATACGAAGACTGATAATGAGGATTTAAAATGGGTAGAGATAAAAAGGCTATTTCTTTTCTAAAGGGAATGATCATATTTCTTATAGGAATAGTCGTTGGACTTTTATTATTAACAATTGTACTAAATATAAGCGACAAAAAGGATCCGGTTGCGAAGCATGAAATAAACGGTGATGTTGTTAATCAGACTACGGCCGAACAAGTTGAAGTTACCACTGAGGATAATTTCCAGCCGATTACTGAGGAACCGACAACTGAGGCAATTGCAACAGCTGATAATCCTGAGAAAGAGGAAAAACCGGCCAATAATGCAGCTGCTGATCCAAATGTTGAGGCGACTCTTTCCAAGATGAGCCTACATGACAAGGTTTGTCAGATGTTTGTTGTAACTCCCGAAGCACTTACTGGCTTTTCACAGGTAACTGAGTTTGGAGATACTTCCAAGTCAAGCTTTGACAGCTATCCGGTAGGCGGACTTATATACTTTAGTCAGAATATCGAGTCAGAAGAGCAGCTTAAAACAATGCTTACGAACACACAGAGCTATGCAAAGGAAAAAACAGGCATTCCTGTTATGCTCAGCGTAGATGAAGAGGGAGGAAGTGTTGCAAGATGTGCTGATAAGATAGGTTCAGTACCTAAGCTGGAACCAATGTTTAATTATAAGGATCAGGGAACTGAAAAGGCTTATGATAACGCTAAGACAGTAGCCGGTTATTTAAAGAATCTCGGATTCAATATGGACTTTGCCCCAATTGCTGATACCTGGACCAATCCAAGTAATACTGTAATAGGAAAAAGAGCTTACAGTGATAATTATAATCAGGCTTCAGAGCTGGTTTCATCAGCTGTTAAGGGGTATGAAGATACCGGAATCAGATGTACACTAAAGCATTTTCCGGGACATGGCGATACAGCGCAGGATTCACATGCAGGAACCGCTACTACCTCAAGAACCCTTGAAGAGCTTTCATCTGGTGAATATCTTCCATTCAAAAGTGGAATAGATGCCGGAGCAGGAATTGTGATGGTTGGTCATATAACAGTTACATCAGTTACTCAGGAGCCTGCATCGATATCTAAGGATATAGTTACAGGAGAGCTTAGAAATAAGCTTGGATATGACGGAGTTGTTGTTACTGACGCGCTTAACATGGGAGCTATATCAAATAATTACTCCAGTGGAGAAGCTGCAGTAAAATGTATCCAGGCCGGAGATGACCTGCTTCTTATGCCTGCAGATTTTAAGGCTTCAGTTTCTGCTGTTGAAGAGGCTGTAAAAAACGGAACAATATCCGAAGAAAGAATAAATGAGAGTGTCAGAAGAATTCTTAAACTTAAGCTTAAGATGCAATAATTCTGATATGCTGGCATGCACCCTGCGACATGCTCTAAGCGCTACGTGTTGTCAAGTTTTCTATATATATCAAAAAGCGTTTGACAATGATTTACATAAATGCTATTATAACCGAGTATGCCGCACAACCAGGTTGTAAGTGTGCCCTTAGGCACCACCGATGTTGGCGAGATTATAAGTTAGGAGGAAAAAACTTATGTATGCTGTTATTGCTACAGGCGGAAAGCAGTACAAGGTAGCTGAAGGAGACATCATCAGAGTAGAGAAGTTAAATGCTGAGGATGGAGCTAAGGTAACATTCGATACAGTTGTTCTTGTAAACAACGATAAGGATGTTCTTGTTGGAGACAAGGTTGCTTCTTCAAAAGTTGAGGCTACAGTTCTTAAGACTGCTAAGGCTAAGAAGGTAACCGTTTATAAGTATAAGCCAAAGAAGGGCTTCCACAAGAAGAACGGACACAGACAGCCTTTCACAGAAGTAAAGATTGAAGCTATTAAGGCTTAATTACGTATTGTATTTGAAAGGTAAATTATGATCAAGGCGATTTTTTACTCGAAGAACGAACAGTATTTCGGATTTAAGATATCCGGACATGCAGAGTATGGATGCTGCGGTAAGGATGTTGTTTGTGCAGGAGTATCTGCACTTGTTATCAATACCGTAAATTCTATTGAAGAGTTCACTTCTGATAGCGTTGTAACTGAAGAATGTGAAGACGGTCTTGTAAGATTCAAGATAATCGGTGAGGTTAGTTCAGAGAGTAAACTACTACTTAAGGCTCTTCGCTTAGGACTTTGTTCTATATATGAAGAGTATGGTGATAAGTATATTCAGATATTTTTTAGGGAGGTAAGTCATGTTTAAGATGAATTTACAGCTCTTCGCTCATAAGAAGGGAATGGGTTCTACAAAAAACGGTAGAGATTCAGCTTCTAAGAGACTTGGAGCTAAGCGTGCAGATGGCCAGTTTGTTAAGGCCGGTAACGTTTTATATACACAGCGTGGAACAAAGATCCATCCGGGACTTAATGTTGGACGTGGCGGAGATGATACTCTGTTCGCATTAACAGATGGAGTTGTTAGATACGAAAGACTTGGTAGAGACAGAAAGCAGGTTTCTATCTACCCAGTAGCTGAGTAAGTATCAGATATTAATGGAGCTTTGTGAATGCAAGGCTCCTTTTATTTTTAGGAGTCAAATCATGGCCAATATGTTTGTAGATAGAGCTAGGATATTTGTAAGAGCAGGCAAGGGCGGAGATGGACATGTTTCCTTCCGTCGTGAGCTGTATGTTCCCAATGGTGGCCCTGACGGCGGAGACGGCGGCAAGGGTGGAGATGTTATCTTCGTCATCGATAAGGGAATAAATACTCTTATGGATTTTAAAAATGTAAGAAAATATAAGGCTACCGATGGTGAGGAAGGTGGCAAGAGAAGATGCCATGGTGCTAATGGTAAGGATATAGTTATCAAAGTCCCTCCCGGAACTGTTATAAAGGATTTTGAAACAGGTAAGGTAATTATCGATATGGCTGATCGTGAGGAACCATTTGTGCTTCTTCGTGGTGGAAGAGGTGGTAAAGGAAATCAGCACTATGCAACCAGCACTATGCAGGCACCTCGTTATGCGCAGCCCGGTCAGGCAGCTATAGAGAAGACGCTTGTGCTTGAGCTCAAGATGCTCGCGGATGTTGGTCTTGTTGGATTCCCAAGTGTCGGAAAATCAACACTTTTGTCCAAGGTTTCAAATGCAAAGCCTAAAATAGCCGATTATCATTTCACAACTCTTGTTCCGAATCTCGGAGTTGTAGGACTTGGTGAAGGTCGAAGCTTTGTTATGGCAGATATCCCGGGTATCATAGAGGGAGCTTCTGAAGGAACAGGTCTTGGACTTGATTTTCTTAGACATATCGAAAGAACAAGAATTCTTCTTCATATCGTAGATGCAGCATCTGTTGAAGGAAGAGATCCGATCGAGGATATCGAAGCTATAAACGAAGAGCTAAGCAAATATAGTGAAGAGCTTGTTAAAAGACCTACTATAATTGTTGCTAATAAGCTTGATGTCCTTCCTGCAGAGGAAAGAGAAGCTGTACTTAAAAAGCTTAGAGATAAGTATGAGCCTGATACCAAGGTTATGGCTATATCTGCAGCAACAGGTGAGGGTGTAAAGGAATTACTTAATGCTGCATTTGAGCTTCTGAAGGATGCGCCGGATGAAATACTTGAGTTTAATTCGGAGATTTCCCTTGAAGAATACACCTCCAGAGTCGAAGAACTTCCATATACCGTTGAAAAAGGTGATGAGGAAGGCATATTCCTTGTTGAAGGACCACGTATCGAAAAAATGCTCGGATATACCAACCTTGAAGATGACAAGGGCTTCAAGTTCTTCCAGGACTTCATGGTTAAAAATGGTATCATCGATGAACTTAAAGCACTTGGTATACAAGAGGGTGATGAGGTCCGTCTCTATGGATGGAGCTTTGAGTATATCGAATAATAGAAAGGATTCAATATGACAACAAAAGACAGAGCATATCTAAAGTCTATTGCCCAGACTACAGATCCTGTACTTTCTCTTGGGAAGGCAAGTCTTACACCTGAATTTGTTGAGGCTGCAGCTGAAGCACTTAAGGCCAGAGAGCTTATCAAGATAAATGTACTTAAGAACTGTGTTGATGATCCACATACTCTTGCTATAACACTTAGTGAGCGTACTCGTTCAGAGGTAGTTCAGGTAATAGGTCGTAAAATAGTTTTATATAAAAGAAACCAGGAGAATATCAAAATCGTATTTCCTGGTGAAAAGGTAAAAAAACTTGAAAAAAAGAAATAAAATCAAACTATCTTCCGAAAAAGATGATACAATAATACTGCTCGGCGGTTCTTTTAATCCGATTCATCTCGGACATCTTAAAATGGCTGAGTCAGCTTATAAGCAGTACCAGCACCCGATTGTCCTTCTACCTAATAAATCTACGTATTATAAGGATAACAGCAGTTTTGCATCTGATGAAGACAGACTGAATATGTTAGAGCTGGTGTGTGATGAAAACGATTTTCTATACTATAGTGATATTGAAATAATAAGAGGCGGTGTCACACATACCGTAGATACAGTAAGAGAACTAAAGAAGGACGGTTTTAAGACGATTTATTTTATAATCGGTGGTGATTCGCTTAAATGGGTTGACAAATGGGTTGATGCAGACGAGCTTTTGGAAAGTGCTGTATTTCTATCGGCTGTAAGAGGTGAAACCGACAAGGATAGTAGTGCTCAGATAATAAGCAGGATAAAAAAAGAGCATCCTTTATCAGATATCAGACTGCTTGATATGAATGATACACCTATATCATCATCTGATATCAGGGATAAAGTAAGTGATGGAAAGAGCATCAAGGGGCTTGTCTCCGATTCAATTGAAAGATACATCGCTGAGAATAAGCTTTATAAGAATAATAATTAATTAAATGTTCGTTATAAGGGAGTAGATTATGGATCGAGTAGATATGGTTAAAAAGCTGAAACCAACGCTTAATAAAAAGAGATATGTTCATTCGGTCGGAGTAGAGTATACAGCAGCAACACTCGCTTTTGTACATGGAGCTGATGTTCAGAAAGCAAGGATAGCGGGACTTCTGCATGACTGTGCAAAGTGTATCCCGACTGATGATAAGCTTAAGAAAGCGAAGAAGCTCGGACTTCCTATAAATAAATGTGAAAAGGCAAATCCAGATCTGCTTCATGGAAAACTCGGAGCATATTATGCGAAGGAAGATTATGGCGTAAAGGATGCTGATATACTTGCAGCTATTACCAATCATACAACCGGCCGCCCGGGTATGAGTCTTCTGGAAAAAATAATTTTTGTTGCAGACTATATCGAACCTAACAGAAAGATGATAAGAGACCTCACTGAAATAAGAAGAGAGGCCTATGAGGATATTGATAAGTGTATAGTTCATATTCTTGGAAATACACTTGAATATCTGTTATATAAAGATACAATAATTGATGATACAACAAGAGAAACATATAATTATTATATTGCGGAATTAAAAAAGAAAACGAATAGAGAGTGATATTATGTCAGAATTTTTTAATAATAAAATGGTAGAGTGTGCTGTCAAGGCTATACAGGATAAAATGGGCTTTGATATAAAGGCTATGTCTGTTGGTGAGGTAACTGCAATAACAGACTATTTTGTGCTT
This sequence comes from uncultured Lachnospiraceae bacterium, assembly GCA_902774725.1. GTDB lineage: Bacteria > Bacillota > Clostridia > Lachnospirales > Lachnospiraceae > Eubacterium_Q. The sequence goes on along the minus strand of CACYJP010000022.1, from coordinate 22,594 downwards.
GCCAGTGGTTCAAATAAAACACAGCTCGATGCTATGGTAGATGGTGTAGAAGAAGCTATGAAGGATTCAGGCTTTACGCTTAAGCAGAGAGAAGGAAAATCGATTGGAGGATGGATACTGCTTGATTATGGCGATATTGTCGTCCATCTTTTTAATTCTGAGATGAGAGAATTCTATGATCTTGATAATACCTGGAGAGATGTAAAGGTAGAATCGTTTGATAAATAGACATTCAGATAGTATAATAGAAATCGCGGTTTTTTATACCGCAGATCTGAGGTCATACTATGTTTAGAGCAATCAATGAATATCTGGCAAAACTAAATATAGTAACGGATGATGAGCTTCTGAAGGAAATGAATGATTATCTTGAAAAACAGAAGACTATAGATCATTTCTCGATAAATGTTAATTATAACCGTTATATAGTTGATATAAGACTTAAGAAGTATACTGTTAAGTCTGCAGACTCATTATTCAGAAAGTTTGTTCAGCATACTGCTTATCCGTACTCACACATAACAGTCAGATATAATGAAGATAACAGGGTGCGTTACAGATACGCAACTTGTAAAGAAAATAAAACAGGCGTCTATATGGATGTCATTATTTCCCAGGTATAAAGGAGAGGCAAAATGAGAGAAAACCTTCTTTCAACACCGGAAGGTGTTAGAGATATATATGGATTGGAATGTGAAAGAAAGCACCTGATCATAAATAAAATAGAAGATGTGATGCATCTCTACGGAAATAAAGACATAGAGACACCTACATTTGAATATTTTGGAATATTCAATGCTGATAAGGGCTCTGCGCCATCAAATGAGATGTACAAATTCTTTGACAGAGATAACAATACACTTGTGCTCAGACCCGATTTCACACCGAGCGTTGCAAGATGTGTTGCAAAATACTTTGCTGATGAAGAGCTTCCTATAAGACTTTGTTATAAAGGAAAAACATTTTCAAGTAATGAAAGACATCATGGTAAGCTTTCTGAAACAACTCAGATAGGCTGTGAGCTTATAAACGATGACAGCTCAGCTGCAGATGCCGAGACAATTGCATGTATAATTGACAGCCTTAAGGCTTCAGGACTTGAGAACTTTATGATTGAAATAGGAGAGGTTGATTATCTGAAGGGTATCATAGAGGAAGCCGGACTTGACTCTACTGTTGAGGATGATATAAAGGATTTTATTCAGATAAAGAATTTCTTTGGACTTTCCGAGTATATATCAAAGCTTTCGATTGATGATAATACAAAGAATATATTTAACAATCTTTCTACTATGTTTGGTGGACTTGAGATACTTGAAAAGGCCGAAAAGCTCACATCAAATCCAAGATCGCTTGAGGCGGTAGACAGACTTCGAAGAGTTTATACAGCACTTAGCTATTATGAATATACCGATTATGTGAATTTTGATCTTTCGATGATCAACGGATATGACTACTATACGGGCGTTGTATTCAGTGCTTATTCATACGGAACAGGCAATCCTATAGTTAAGGGTGGAAGATATAACAATCTTCTTAAACAGTTTGGAAAGGATGCTCCTTCAATTGGTTTTTCTATCTATATAGATGAACTGATGAACAGCCTTTCAAGACAGAAAATTGAGATTGCTGATAACAGTAAGTCTGCTCTTATTATTTATACTATAGAAAACCAGCAGTCAGCAGTTCTTCTTGCGAAGATGCTGAGAAATAAAAATGTTACAGCTCAGCTGATCAGAAAATCAAAACGACATTCGGGCGATGAATATATGACTTATTCAGATATATATGATGCCGGAAAGGTTTATATTCTCAGTGATGACAAAAAGGTCAGAATCATCAGTGCGGACAGAAGCGTTGATGAAGAAAAGAGTATAGACGAGCTTGAACTGTAATTGGAGGAAATGATGAGATATCTTACATTTGCACTTGCAAAGGGAAGACTTGCGAAGGAAACGCTTAAGCTTCTCGAAAAAATAAATATAACCTGTGAAGAGATAAATGATCCGAAGACAAGAAAGCTTATCTTCCAGAATGAAGAGGCCGGAGTTCGCTTTTTCCTTGCTAAGCCTAGTGATGTGCCTACTTATGTAGAATACGGTGTTGCTGACATAGGAGTTGTCGGAAGAGACACACTTCTTGAGGAAGGCAGAAACCTCTATGAGGTAATGGATCTTGGCTTTGGAAAATGTAGAATGTGTGTATGCGGACCTGAGTCGGCCAGAGAGCTTCTCACAAAAAATGAGATAATTCGTGTTGCCAGCAAGTATCCAAATATTGCAAAGAATTATTTTATGGGTGAAAAGAATCAGACAGTTGAGATAATTAAGCTGAATGGTTCTGTTGAGCTTGCTCCTATAGTAGGTCTTTCAGAGGTTATCGTAGATATAGTTGAAACAGGATCAACCCTTAAAGAAAATGGTCTTACAGTTCTTGAAGAGATAACAGATCTTTCTGCAAGAATAGTTGTAAACCAGGTTAGTATGAGAATGGAGCATGAAAGAATCAATAAGCTGCTTACTGATTTGAAGAGTGTTCTGTAGATAGTATTATAGATGTATTTCATTATATATATACTTTAGAAAGAGGAATAAAAATGAGAATCGTAAAACTTACTAGTGAGACTAAAAACAAACTTATGACTGATCTCTTAAAGAGAACAACTGATGATTACGGCGAGCAGGAAGCTATAGTTAAGGAAATCATCAAAAATGTTCATGATAAAAGAGATGAGGCTGTATTTGAATATACGAAGAAATTCGATAAGGCTGATATAAATGCTTCAAATATAAGAGTTACTGAGGCTGAAATAGAAGAAGCATATGATTTTGTAGATGGTGATCTTGTTGAGGTTATCAGAAAGGCTATAAAGAATATCCGCGACTTCCACGAGCTTCAGAAGAGAAACAGCTGGATCAACACATATGATAACGGTTCTATACTCGGACAGAGGGTAACACCTATAGCTTCAGCGGGTGTATATGTTCCGGGCGGTAAGGCTGCTTATCCTTCAACAGTGCTTATGAATGTTATTCCTGCCAAGGTAGCAGGAGTTGAGAAAATAGTAATGACTACTCCATGTAACGCAGAAGGAAAGGTTTATCCTACAACCCTTATTGCTGCAAAGGAAGCCGGAGTAGACGAGATATACAAGGTAGGTGGAGCTCAGGCTATTGCGGCTCTTGCTTATGGTACTGAGAGTATTCCAAAGGTCGACAAGATAGTAGGTCCGGGAAATATCTTTGTTGCTATAGCAAAGAGACTTGTTTACGGACACGTAAGCATTGACTCCATAGCAGGACCAAGTGAGATACTTGTTCTTGCAGATGAAACAGCAAATCCTAAGTTTGTTGCTGCTGACCTTCTTTCACAGGCAGAGCATGACGAGCTTGCAAGTGCCACACTTGTTACTACAAGTGAGAAGCTTGCAAATGAAGTATCTGAGTGGGTTGATAAGTTTACAGCTGAACTCAGCAGAAAAGAGATAATTCAAAAGTCTCTTGATAATTTTGGAAATATCTTTGTTGCTGATTCTATGGCTGACGCCGTTGATGCAACAAATGAGATAGCTCCTGAACACCTTGAAATCCTTACTGCTAATCCATGGGAGACTATGACTCAGGTTAAAAATGCCGGTGCCATCTTCCTTGGAGAGTATTCATCAGAGCCACTTGGTGACTATTTTGCAGGACCTAATCATGTTCTTCCGACAAACGGAACCGCAAAGTTCTTCTCGCCACTTGGTGTAGATGACTTCGTAAAGAAATCAAGCATTATCTGTTATTCAGAAGATGCTCTTAAGGCTGTACATACAGATATAGAGACTTTCGCTAAGGCAGAGGGACTTACAGCGCATGCAAATTCTATTTCTGTAAGATTTAACTAAAAAATATATTATGCCTTTCGCAACAAGATAATGCCCCTCTCGGCATCGCTCTCGCTTCCGTTTCGGGTGCCCTAGGCTCACTAAGCTCTCAGCCATCAAAGATGCCTGAATCGCTAAGTGAACAGACCCGAAAGGTCCTCGAGTGACATTTCTTTTGCTCAAGGCGAAGTGATATAAATCTAAGTGTATTCATTCATAAAAGATATACTACATAAAATGAATATGAAGGGAGAGAGATATGGCTGAAAGAAAAGCAAGTATAGAGAGAAAAACTGCAGAGACAGATATCAAGCTGGCTCTTAATCTTGATGGAACGGGTGTCAGCAATGTAGATACCGGAATCGGATTTTTTGATCATATGCTGAAAAGCTTTGCCAAGCACGGATTCTTTGATATGAATCTGGTTGTGAAGGGTGATCTTGAGGTTGACTGTCATCATACTATAGAAGATACGGGAATAGTTCTCGGAAAGGCTATAAAGGAAGCTGTAGGAGATAAGGCCGGAATTAAGAGATATGGTTCGTTTGTAATGCCTATGGATGAGACTCTTGTTCTTTGTGCAATTGATCTTTCTGGCAGACCATACCTGAACTTTGACCTTAACCTTACTGTTCCGAAGGTAGGAAATTTTGATACAGAAATGGCAAGAGAGTTTTTCTATGCTGTCAGCTATGCAGCAGAGATGAATCTTCATATCAAACAGCTGGATGGGCTTAATAATCATCATATAATCGAAGCTACATTTAAGGCCTTTGCAAATGCACTTGATCTCGCTGTTTCTTATGATCCAAGACTTGACGGCGGTCTTCTTTCAACGAAAGGAGCTCTATAATAATGAATGATATAGTGTTACTTACAAATCCTGAAACTACCTTTGATGATGTTAAGCATGTGCTATATGGCGATGCAAAGTGTGTTGTCTTTGGACTTGAAGGATTTGATAAGGATTCTGATTTTTACAAGCTTTATGAATATTCAAAGGAAAGATTTCCTGAAAAGGTTTATATGATTCAGGCTGAAGCAGAAGAGTTTTTGAAGAATTCATCGGATGCTTCCGGTGATTCAAGTAATAAAGAGCTTTCATTTTCTGAATTTAAACTTAATAGCGACGGGCTTATTCCTTGTATAGCACAGGATTATAAGTCCGGTGAAGTTCTGATGATGGCTTATATGAATGAGGAGTCCTATAAAAAGACTCTTGAAACCGGACTTATGACCTACTGGTCACGTTCAAGACAGAAGCTTTGGACTAAGGGTGAAGAGTCCGGACATTTCCAGAAAATGATCAGCCTTATAATCGACTGTGATAAGGATACAATCCTTGCAAAGGTTGATCAGACAGGACCTGCATGTCATACAGGTAATCCGACCTGCTTCTTTACTCCTCTTACTGAGAAGAAGGACGTAGATGAAGCCGATATATATAAGGTTCTTCAGGATGTATATTCTGTAATAGCTGACAGAAAGGTTAATCCTCGTGAGGGAAGCTATACAAACTATCTTTTTGACAAGGGTATTGATAAGATACTTAAGAAGGTCGGTGAGGAATGCACTGAGATAGTTATTGCAGCGAAGAATCCTGATGCCGGAGAAATCAAGTATGAAATAGCTGACTTCCTTTATCATGCTATGGTCCTTATGGTCGAAAAGGGCGTAACATGGGAAGAAATCGCTGATGAGCTTGCTCGAAGAGAGTAGGAAATAGTCAATCATTTCGATTATTGAATGAATAAGAAATGCATAAAAGCATTATAAAAACATAGAAATATTAAGAAATATAAGTAGGAGCACAAAAATGAAACAGTTTACTTCTAAAGAGCTGAGAAAAACCTGGGTTGAATTTTATAAAGAAAGAGGACATGTTGATGTCGGAGCAGTATCACTCGTATCTGACGGTTCAACAGGCGTTATGTTCAACGTTGCAGGTATGCAGCCTCTTATGCCATATCTCCTTGGAGAGAAGCATCCGATGGGTACAAGACTCTGTAATGTTCAGGGATGCGTAAGAACTAATGATATAGACTCTGTAGGAGATAAGAGCCACGTTACATTTTTCGAGATGATGGGTAGCTGGAGTCTCGGAGATTACTTCAAGGAAGAGAGATGTAAGTGGAGCTTCGAGCTTCTTACTGAGGTTTTCGGCTTTGACAGAGATCATCTTGCATCAACTGTTTTTGCAGGCGATGAGAATGCACCTCGTGATGAAGAGGGTGCAAAGTTCCGTATAGCTTCAGGTTTTAAGCCTGAGAATATCTATTATCTCCCTGCAAAGGATAACTGGTGGGGACTTGAGTATGGTCCTTGCGGTCCTGACAGTGAGATGTTCTATATAGCTGATGTTCCTGATTGTGGTCCTGACTGTGGTCCGGGCTGTGACTGCGGAAAGTATACTGAGCTTGGAAATGATGTATTTATGCAGTATGAGAAGCATCATGACGGCACACTTACTCCACTTAAGCAGAAGAATGTTGATACAGGCTGGGGACTTGAGAGAATCCTTGCGTTCCTTAACGGTACTAAGGATGTTTATCAGACTGACCTTTTCACTGATGCAATCAGCTTTATCGAGAAGGTATCAGGTACAAAATACGAAGCAGACGAGAAGCTTACAAAGTCTATGAGAATCCTTGCAGATCATATGCGTACAAGTGTTATGCTTATCGGTGATGCTGCAAAGCTTCTTCCTTCAAATGTAGGTGCAGGCTATGTGCTTCGTCGTCTTATAAGAAGAGCTGTAAGACACGGACGTACTCTTGGTCTTACAAAGGAAAATCTTCTTGAGCTTGCTAAGATATACATAGAGAAGGTTTATGATGACAGCTATCCACTTCTTACAAAGAATGAAGAGTTCATCATAACAGAGCTTGGAAAAGAGATATCACGTTTCGAGAGTACTCTTGAAAACGGTATGAAGGAATATAATAAGATACTTGAGGAAAAGAAGAGTGCTGGAGCTAAGGAAATCGATGGTGAAAGCGCATTCTACCTCTATGATACATTTGGCTTCCCAATTGAGCTTACAGTCGAGATGGCTGCTGAGGAAGGTCTTAAGGTAGACGAGGCCGGATTTGATAAGGCTATGGAGGCTGCAAAGCAAAGAGCCAGAGAAAATCAGAACTTTTCACAGAGTCTGGTTGCTTCTGATGATCTGTTTGCAGGACTTTCAGATGATATTGAGACTGAGTTTACAGGTTATGAAAAGCTTGAGGATACAAGTAAAATCGCTGCTGTAGCTGATGAAAATGCTATGGTTGAAAGCCTTTCAGAGGGTTCAAAGGGTACTATTATAACTCTTGCGACTCCATTTTATGCAACAATGGGTGGACAGACTGCTGATACCGGTGTGATCGAGACAGCTGATGGTAAGTTCAAGGTTGAAGATACCGTAAAGCTTAAAGGAAACCGTGTGGCTCATACAGGTGTTGTAGTAAGCGGAACGATCAAGTCAGGTGCAGAGGCTGAGCTTAAGGTTGATGCTGAGAGACGTGCTCTTATATGTAGAAACCATTCTGCAACTCATTTGCTTCAAAAGGCTCTTAAGACTGTGCTTGGAGATCATGTTGAGCAGGCAGGTTCACTTGTTGAAGAGGGCAGACTTAGATTTGACTTCAGCCATAATCAGGCTATGACTCCTGATGAGATAAAGCAGGTTGAAGCTATTGTAAATAAAGAAATAAGTGAGGACCTCAAGGTTAATACGGAAGTTATGTCTCTCGATGAGGCTAAGAAGACCGGTGCTATGGCTCTCTTTGGTGAGAAGTACGGCGAAGAGGTTCGCGTTGTAAATATGGGAGACTGGTCAATAGAGCTCTGTGGTGGTACTCATGTACCTCATACAAGTGTTATTGGTTCATTTAAGATCGTATCTGAACAGGGTATTGCAGCCGGTGTAAGACGTATAGAGGCTCTTACATCAGTTGGTGCAGCTAATTACTACGCAGATGTTGAGGATAGACTTAATGCTGCTGCAAAGGCTGCTAAAACAGAGCCTGCAAAGCTTACAGAGAAGATTCAGTCACTTATGGATGAAATCAAGGCTCTTCAGTCAGAGAACGAAAGCCTGAAGTCCAAGATGGCCAAGGCAGCTGCATCAAGTGCAGAAGATGCTGTAGTTGAAGTCGGAGATATCAAGGTACTTCCGATGGCTGTTCAGGGAGTTGATCCGAATGCACTCAGAAATCTCGGTGATGATTATAAGGTTAAGCTCGGAAAGTCAGTAGTTATCATGGCTTCTGATCTTGGTGGAAAGGTAAGCCTTGTTGTTATGGCATCTGATGATGCGGTTTCAGCTGGTGTTCATGCAGGAAATGTCATTAAAGCAATTGCACCTATCGTTGGTGGCGGCGGTGGTGGACGTCCGAATATGGCACAGGCCGGAGGTAAAGATGCTTCCAAGATACAGGATGCACTTACAGCCGGAATTGAAGAGGTCAAGAAGCAGGTAGGATAATTAATTCTTGACAAGATAATTCAGTGTGTTATAATAACAGTCGCGTGTTTTAGTTAGTTACACGTGTAAATTCCCAATATGAAGGGAGGGTAGTAGGATGTCAAGCGTAGTTGTTAAAGAAAATGAAACACTCGATAGCGCTCTTCGTAGATTTAAGAGAAACTGTGCTAAGGCCGGTATTCAGCAGGAGATACGTAAGAGAGAGCATTATGAGAAGCCATCAGTAAGACGTAAGAAGAAGTCTGAGGCTGCTAGAAAGCGTAAATACAAATAAGTAATACTTAGATATATTGCCACGTTCTTCGGAACGTGGCTTTAATTGTAAAAGGGGAATAAATGGCAGTAGTAAAAAAAACAATTAAAATAGAGGAACAGCGTATTCAGGCGGTTTTCGGTCAGTTTGATAAGAATATCAGAAAAATCGAAAAGTCTTTTAATGTTAATTATGTATGCAGGGATGATAGTCTGATTCTTGAGGGTGAAGAGTCAGCGGTGAATAAGGCGGAAAGGGTTATAAGAGATCTGCTCATAATAGCTAAGAACGGAAGTGAGATATCAGATCAGAATGTTGATTATTCAATTAGCCTTGCTTCTAATGGTGATAATGGAAATGCAAGTGACCTGGAGTCCGATAAGGAGCTTATATGTCATACACTTGCCGGTCGTCCGATCAGACCGAAAACCTTTGGACAGAAGAAATATGTTGAAGCTATTGATAATAACATGATCATCTTCGGAACCGGTCCTGCCGGAACAGGTAAAACCTATCTCGCAATGGCGAAGGCTATAACTGCTTTTAAGAAGGGCGATGTCGAAAGGATTATCCTTACCAGACCTGCTATTGAAGCTGGCGAGAAGCTTGGATTTCTTCCGGGTGACCTTCAGAGCAAGATCGATCCTTATCTCAGACCGCTCTATGACGCTTTGTATGAGATAATGGGAGCAGATTCCTTCCAGAAGAATATGGAAAAGGGACTTATCGAGGTGGCACCGCTTGCATATATGAGAGGTAGAACGCTGGACAATGCATTTATCGTGCTTGATGAAGCCCAGAATACGACTCAGTCACAGATGAAAATGTTCCTTACAAGAATTGGCTTTGGCTCAAAGGCTATAATCACCGGTGACCAGTCACAGAAGGATCTTGCAGCTGGCACTAAATCAGGACTTGATATAGCACTAAAGGTTGTAAGAAATATAGACGGTATAGCTATCTGCAACCTGACAAGCAAGGATGTAGTGAGACATCCACTCGTACAGAAGATAGTTGAAGCTTATGAGAAGTATGAAAAACCTCAGGGACATGACAAGAGATAATAACGAATCAATTAGAATAGTAAGTCATAATCCTGTATATTGAATACCTGTTGACATGCTTTAATTATCGGAATAATATGGAATTGAGTTTCTATGAAGATTATTCGAGGTGTATTTGTCTATTATGAATATGCGTAAGGTTAGTATATATATTAAGACCATATTGACGTTAATACTTATGTTTGGTTTTTCTGGTATAGTTCATGCAGAAGAGTATACATACGATGATGATGGGCGTGTCATAAGTGTTAAGCATGATGATGGAAGCTATACAAAGTATGAGTACGATAAAAATTGAAGACGCAAATGATACTCATGAAAACAGTGATTCACAAACCGGTGGTAAAGAAGAAAGTAATAGTAAAAATGATTCTACCGGGAATAGCAGGGGTGATTTTTCAGAAAGTGACAAAATAGATAAAGAAAATATGCCTGATGATTCAAAGAGTGTAGATACTCCTGCTTCGTCGAAGAGTGTAAATACTCCTGAAAAACATCAAGAACAGAATGCTGAAGGAAACGAAACAGCTAACAACAAAGAACCTGTTGGTACTAATATGAATACTGGGGATAATGCTTATATAGTAACGGCTATAATTGTAGCAGTAATAGCTTTAATCGCGATAATATTTATACTAATTAAGAAAAAGAGAAGATAATAAATCGGAGTGGGTAATGGGGATTAACAAAAGAATTAAAAGAATAATTGCGTGGACTATGGTATTAACTATGATACCATGGTCTTCTTTTGTCTATGGAAAAAATGTGTTGGCGGCATCAGAATATCCGTCACTTGCGATAACAAATCAGTTCGTTCTTCAAGAAGATATGGAAGTGTCAGATATAACACTGGATGGGGAGGCTGAGCTTGACCTGAATGGATATAGTCTGTATGTACATGGCGGAATACTTCAGCAGTCCGGCAAGATTATTATTAATGGTGGTGAACTTACGATAGACGGAGACTATCGTATGCAGAAGGTTTCTTCGGAAGAAACTGATTCTTCTGATGACATTGCAGAATATGAACTATCTGAAACGTCACTCATAATGACAAATCCGGAGGATATAGTCACAGTTAATGGTGACTATTATATAAGCTCGTCCTTAGATAGTCAGAACAACTTATCAAATGGAGTTTTTACTCTGTCAGGTGATTTTTATATATCTGATGATTCTAATAAAAAGGCGTTTTACGGAACAAATAGTTTTAAAATGATCCTTAATGGAGAGGAAAATCAGAACCTTGATCTAAGTGGGGATGTTTGGATCCCGATATTTGAACCTGTTTGCGCAAAAACTATTACTTCAGATACCATAATCAATGTAAATAATGAGCTTATATCATCATATGAGGATAAGTATGATGGTGTAGTCTCTGTTTGGGATTATGTAAAAATAACAGGCGATGGATTTGGTGGAACAATTGAAAGTCGTATGTTTAGTATAAAAAATGATTATCATATAGCCGGTGATTTGTTAAACAAGATGATTCTTGGAATATATGCAAATGTGATAGTAGATGGAGATGTCATTTGTGAAGCCGGAATATATGTAAATGATGAACTTTATATCAAAGGAAGTCTGTTATCTGATTATTATAGAACCTTTAATATTAATTTCCAGTATGAATCAAAACTGAAAGTCGAGGGAGATGTTCGTTTTTCAAGAGAAGGATCATTTACCATTAAGTATGGGAATGAGCCTGAGATTATTATATGTGGAGATTTTGAGACACACTGTAGCGGAATCTGCGAGGCTGGAACAATTAATGTGGGTGGGGATTTTATTGCGGATGGTTTTTCGGGAAAATCAAACAATAAAGTAATATTAAACGGAGCGTCACTACAGACAATAGACATTTCTGAAAAGAGCAGATTTGCTACGATTGAATTGCAAAATACTAGTTCGGAAGGTGTGATCTCTAAGACGGTTTTTGATTGTGATAAGTTTGTCAAGAATAATACACGCTTTAGTTACGATAATGTAGAAGGTGAATTAGGTTATACTCTTTCCGAAGATATAGAAACGGATGGAGATATGATACTTATTGATGGGGTTATGGATCTTAATGGTCATACTCTTATTGTGAATGGGGATTTGATACAGGCAAAGGGAGAAATTAAGATTAATAATGGCAGGCTTATCGTTAAAGGAAATTACAGGCAGCAAAACAAAGTTGGTGAAAACTATGGATCTAGCAGTGCAAAGCTTGTTATGACAAATGCTAATGACTTTGTTGAGGTTGAAAAGGATTTTATAATCGATACATCAGTAAGTAATAAAAATAATCAGACAAATGGAACATTTGTTCTTGGCGGAAATCTCGAATTTTACAGTGACAGTAACAGCTTAGGGTTTTGTCCGACAGATTCTTTTGTTTTGATGCTTGCAGGACAGACAGAGCAGTCTCTTAATAATTTTAAAATCAAGAAGGAGTATGCCAATCGTATAGTGTATAGTAATGATACTTTGAAACTCTCTAGTCTTATGGTTGATGATTCCGTAAATAACCTGGTTGTAAGTGGAAGTGAATTAAGTATATCCAAAATAATAGATGTAAAAGATACCGATATGCAGGTAAAGGTAAACCTTCCTTTGGGTTCTAAAATAATTGGAGATGTATATACCGGAAGACTTTATGTTGAGACAGAATTATCAGATGATATTGAAATCAATGGCATGCTCGAAGGTGGTCCGACTATTTCCGGAAATGTAACTGTAAAAGGAAATGCAGATGTTTATGATTTAAAAATGAACAGTGGATTTCTTGATGTTACTGGGAATCTAATTGTCCAATATATCCATATGACTCATGAGGATGACAGGGTAAGAGTACAGGGGGACTTTATAAAAGAGTACAGAAGTTATAGTAAAAATGAATTAACTGATGGAGTTCTTGAAATTGGTGGTAATTTTACTTCTTCAGGTGATCCTTATGACTTTATATGCAAGGGCAATCATAAAACATATATGATCCCAGACTATCATTATTATAACAGTGCCAATAAAAGAAAAATAAAGTTTGGAAACTCGGACTTAAGAGCAAGCCGGTTTAACAAGCTTTATTTAAGTGGTTCAAGGGAATCATATGAATATGATAATGATGTTGAGACAATCGCCAATGAGATAATCTATGATTATGATCAACCTGTCAGTCTTCTTCCTGTGAGGGGGCTGACTCTTGCGGAAGCAACTCAGACATCCATATCATTCTCGTTTACTGATGAAAATATAGATCCGAAAGCGACAGTCTATTATATATACAGGGATGGAAAGAAGATAGCTTCTACAGTAAAGACAGTGTATACTGACAAAAATCTAAAACCGGATACCCAATATAGATATAGTGTAACTGCATCAGATGACTATGGAAGAGAATCAGAACAATCAGAGGAACTGATAGTCGGTACTTCTGTTGATGATACAGCACCATCTGCTCCGAAGGGGCTGAGAGTTGTTTCAAGAACAGGAAAGGGAATAGGATTTGAATGGGACGTGTCTGATGATTCTGATGGAGTAGTAAGCTTTGCACTATATAAGGATGGGACTATACTGAAGACTGATATAACAGAGACATATTATACTGATACAGCTGTTGCTGCAGATACCATCTACAAATATGAATTAACAGCTGTTGATGAGGCAGGGAATGAATCAGAAAAGAGTGAGTCTGTTTCAGCAATGGCTGCTTTTCCTAAGATCACAAGGGTTTTTCCATCTGATTATCAGAGAATTGGAACAGATAAAGAGGAACTTACGGTCTTCTTTAAGAACTATGGGGGAAACAGTAAAAATACTGTCGATATAGAATATCAGAATTCATCAGGTGAATGGACACTGTTAAACAAAACACCGCTAAATCAGATACATTACAGCAGCACAGAGTTTTATGCATCCTATGAACTGAATATATCTGATATAAAGGGAAATATCAGTTCTGACAGTGTGAGTGTCAGATATACAGTAACGGATAAAGACGGGGCAAAAGACGAGTACGAAACAGAATATGAACTGGATAACTCAGCGCCTGATTCACCACAGGATGTTAAGGCTGAAGATGATAATGGTGTAGTTATCCTCTCGTGGACTCCTTCGCCAGAGTCAGACTTTCTTCAATATAACATTTACCGATTCATAGAAGGTGAAAATGATAGCAACAGTTATACGAGAGTAGCAGAAATAGATTATCAGTTTGATAATACCTTTGAAGATAATACTGTACCTGAAGGGAAGAAGGCATGGTATATCGTCACAGCAATGGATGATATGGGGAATGAAAGCTCTCTTGTTGATCCGGTTTCAATAACAGTTGGACATGACGGAGAAGTGCCGGAGATGGTTTCGGTCTTACCTGATCAGAAAAGTATCTCCGGAATAACAGAGCTTACGGCTGAAGCTGATGACAATAAAGATATATCAGAGATCAGATTCTTTATTACTGAAGATAGTGAATCTGATAATGCAGTCATGTCAGAAATCGGCAGAAGTGAGGATATAAAATATCTGGAAAATACAGATACGTTCAGAACTGTCGTACCTTTTGACACAACAGAGTTTCGTGATGGCACATATTATATATATGTTATTGCATATGACGGCTCAGGTAATAGTAGCTTACTTGATTTTTATAAAAGGTATGAAATAGATAATACCGGTATCAGTAGGATAAATATCACAGATGTAAATGCGGGTTCCACATATGTACAGCTCATGTGGGATGATGTTACGGAAGAAGACTTCTCATACTTTCTTGTTGAAAGAAAAGAGGGGGATTCTTATGTTGAAGCGGTAAGAGAGTCAAAAATAACAGGATGTACGATAGATGGACTCACACCTGAAACAGTATATATTTTCCGGGTATGTGGTGTGGATGCTGCAGGAAATAAAGGAGAGTATAGCGAGGAAGTTGAAATAACGACTACAGCTGATACAGTTGCTCCGAATATCACTGCAGTTTATCCAGTGCAAGGACATGTAAGAGATAAGCTGTCTCTCAGCATGACAGTCACAGATAATCATAAAGTAGAAAGCGGAATATGGTATCTCAGCTTTGATGGAGAAAAGTATACAGAGATAGCATCATCTGTTGGAAATAAGTCTTCTGAAACCTTCGAATATAAGCTCGATATCTCAGATGAAACAGAGTTCCCTGAAGGAAAGATATATATAAAGTCCGAGGCGTTTGATGCGGCTGGAAATAAAAATCAGCTGCTTTCCGACGGTTCGGATGTTGTGATGGAATACACTGTAGACAGAACAGCACCAGCTGCAGTTATAAATGCAACAGCAAGATCCGGTGATGGATACATCAGTGTTACGTGGGATGAGGGAACAGATACTGATATCACTGCTTACAGGATATATAGGGCGGATTCCGGAAGTGACAATTTCAATAAGGTAATGGATGACAGCATTCTCGACTATTATGATACAAATATCGAGGATGGAAAAAGCTACGATTATTATGTGACAGCAGTAGATGAAGCTGGAAACGAATCGGAAAGGTCAGAGATAACATCTGCTACGGCAAAGCCTGATGAGACTGCTCCAAAGGTTGAGGGGGCATCACCTGCAGATGGATCTAAAATAGGTAACAATACTGAATTCTCAATCATAGTAACAGATAATTCGGCTCTGGAAAAAGTGATCACGTATTTTAGATCAGATGAGACGGGTGACTGGATACTCCTTAATGAATCAAAAGCTGCAGGCAGAAGTGACTGGATAAAGTTCACTTATGATTTCAGTAACGAAGAAGAGGGAACACTTTTCTTTAAGACTGTCTGTGAGAATAAGAATAAAAATATAAGCTCAGAAAAACTCTACAGCTGCCTTCTTGATAAGACGGCACCTTCAGCTGAGATAGAAGCTGTAAGCGGTAATTTTGAGAATTATATAGATATTACTAAAAATCCACTTGATATAGATATATCTTATTATGAAATCTACAGGAGCGAACTTTCAGAAAGTGGAAGTGATATGGCATTCTATGTATCTTCCAAGAGTATCCAGAAGGTACCTGCCGGTTCCGGTGATTTGATAGAAAACAGTACTGATTCAGGGAATGCCGGTATATCAGATAATAACACTGTCAGATATACAGATAAGGATGCGGAACCACATACAGCTTATAGATATGCAGCTAAGGTATATGACAGTGTTGGTAATTATACATGGACTGAGATTAAAAATGCTGTAGCAACCAGTATTGATAATATAGCTCCTGAAATATCTGTCCCGGAAAAGATAACAGCTACAACAGGAATGGAAATCTGTTTTGATGCGGAAAACAGCTCTGACAATGTCAGGATAAAAAGCTTTAAGTGGGACATGGGAAACGGTGAAACAAGAACCGGAGCCAGACCTAGGTATACATATACACAGAGTGGAAAATATACAGTGAAGGTCATATGTACTGACGCTGCAGGAAACAGTTCTGAAAGGGAAATAGAGGTTCAGGTAAAGGATGCAGAGGGATGCGGAATATGTGAGCTCACTGTAACGGATTATAATGGAAATCCTATTCCATATGCATATGTATATATAAAAGCAGGATCAGATAGTGACTCTGCTCTTATGACCGATTCATATGGAAAAATATCTTTATGTTACAAGGCAGGTACCTACAAGGTCGCTGCATTTAAAGACGGATATCTTCCGGAAGAAAGAGAATATAAGATAGTAAATCAGAAAACGACTCAGGCAATTCTCAAGCTTTCCAGCGGAGAAGTAGTAGTCGGAAGTTTTGATGTACACCGTATGAGTCTGCAGGAAATAGTTGATGCCGGTGTTGATCTGTCAAATCCTGCAAACATAAACACATTCACATTTAAGACAACGCTTACGTTTGAGAAGAGTCCTATACCTATTATTATAGATGAACTCCCTGGAGTAGTCAGTACAGGACAGAGCTATATGGGCGGCGGAGGATTTGGTACGCCTAACTTTACGATTGACTGGAGCATGGATAATTATGTGGCCAGTGGTGGAAAAGTGAATGGATCAGTTGTTATGGTTGCAGCAGATGAACCTGTACCTGTGCTAGCTGTCATTTCTGTAACGCAGTCTGTTTCATGGTTAAAAACCATGTATTCGGCTGATCTGACAATAATGAATATGGCCGGTAGTAAGTATGTACTCGAAGATTCGAAGGGCAGGATAGAACTTCCTAAGGGAGTTTCTCTTGCTGTATTAAGCGATGATGCAAGAAACAGGGAGGATACAGAGACTGGTCAGAGTCTTATCATGGATATGGGAGATATTCCGGGACAGACAGCAAAGACTGCCAGCTGGATTCTTAAGGGAGATGTTTCCGGAACGTATGATATAAATGCTGAATACAGCGGAATGCTTTCACCATTTAATGTACCTGTTACAAAAAGATTCACTTCACAGACCGAGATGGTTGTCGATAGTGCCAATGTCCTTATAACAGTAATGCCGGAAATGGCTTATTACATGGATGAAGATTATTATATACAGTATGCCATCACAAATGAAGGTAATGAACCACTTTATAATTTCACAACAAGTATTGGCGATTACAGAAGACCACCTAATAAAGATGTCGTTTATATAATGGACTATGAAACTGGTGAGATAACAGACACGTACTCAAGTGGAGCAGGTGCTATATACACTATCCCTAAGACTGATCAGTTATTCAGCACACCAGTGCTTTCAGGATCTGACTGCATAACTGTACCGACACTTCTTCCGGGGCAGACGATATATGGAACATGGAAGAGTGGAGAAGGTAATTCAATTTCTTCAGGTTTCAGCGGTGACTATAGGAAAGAGTATTTTGAACTTATAAACTGGCTTGTTGAAGTGATCGAAGGTGAAAATCTTGGTGTGAAGGTCAAAGTAGAACCTATCAAATCACATGTGTCTAAAGTAATAAGAACAAGTTACAGAGAAGAAGGATATGATCTAAGAGTCGGTGATCCGGTAGATGCAGCATCCGGAGGCTTTACTGAGTCGTATAGTGCACTTTCGCTTTCTGGAATAGACACAATGGATGTTAACATTGAATATGATTCACTTCTTGCTGGATGTGAACTGGGAGATGGAATAAGAAACAGCGGACGTGGATGGACTACAAACTTTGACTCGTTTGTGAAAGAAGAAAGCGGACTTGTGATGTATTATACAAATCCGTATATTCATAGTGCTTTTATTTCAGAGGATGTGAAGAATGGACAGGTGAATGGAAAGCTCATAACGTCAGATCAGGAAGCGGATGAAGGGGAAGATAAGGAAGAAGAGGAAGAAAAGGAAGAATTAAACAATAAAAGCGATGATGAAGATCAGTCCGAAAACATTGAGAATAATAATGTGACAATACAGCTGAATGATTTTGATTCTGACAAAGAAGATATCCGTTTTGTATCGCTTTCGAAAGACATGGAAGGGTATGTCCTTACAAGACACCCGGATGGAACATATGAGATGGAGTCTCCTGCCGGTCAGATCATGAAGTATGATACGTATGGACAGATATCTGAATATATTAATGAAAATGGCAGCGTTACTACATTCAGTCGTAATGGGAATGAAATCGTAATAGAAGAATCACTTTCAGGAAACAAAACTATCCTGACATATGATAGTGACGGACATCTGGTAAAAGTTTCTGATGGTGGTGAAAGAGTTACGAATCTTAGTTATAGTGATGATGATCTGGTACAGATAACAGATGCACTTGGAAGAAGTCTGTATTTTGAATATGACGATGAACACCGGATTACAGCTGAAAAGAATAATTCACAGGAAACATATATAACGAATGAATATGATGATGAAGGTCGAGTTATCTGTCAGACAAACAGCAAGGGTCAGAAGATAAGCTTCGTATATGAAGAGCTTGAAACAGGTGGTACAAAAATAACTGTTACCACGTCAAATGAAGCTTATGCTGATACGGTCAAGATAGTCACAACAGATTATACCGGAAGGATCATCAGTATAATAAACGAAACCGGAAAAGAAGAGACATTTACTTATGATGAAGACGGAAACCTTGTCTCACATTCTGATGGAAATGGCAACATAGATTCCTATACATATGATGAAGATGGAAATCTTTCAGGCTTCGCTGGAAAAGGTGGTTCATTAGTTCCGATCTATGACGAAAGTGGAAATATGACATCTCTATCAGATGGAAAGAACAGATTTGATTATACATATGATGAGGAAGGAAACCTTATTTCTTCGAAGAATGGTGAAGCAGAGATAAGGTATACTTATGATGCAAACGGGTGTGTTCTTTCTAAGGAAATGATCGGAAAAGGTACTGAGCTTTTTACATGGGACAAGGGCAGACGAAGTTCAGTCACAGATGCACTTGGTAGAAAAACAACATATGAGTATGATGCAGCCGGAAATCTGCTGAAGGCAGTATCTCCGTCCGGAAGCTCAATGACTTATGAGTATAACGCTGTAAATCAGAAGCTTTCGGAAACTGACGCTAATGGTAATAAAACTGTTTATACCTATGATGATTATAATAATGTGAAGACTGTCACTGATGCGATCGGTAATACTACTACGTTTGACTACAATACAGCCGGAGAACTGATTTCTAGGACCTATGCAGATGGTACAAAAGAAGAATATGTCTATGATATGGCAGGTAACATGACTACTCTGATAAAGAGAGATGGTACTGAGATACACTACGAGTATGACTCTTTTGGAAACAATACGAAGATAACATATCCGGACAATACGAGCGAAGTCTTTGAATATGATCAAAACGGAAACGTAACTAAGAAGACTGACAGAAAGAGCAATGTATATACTTACATGATAAACAGCAAGGAGCAGAAGCTTGAAGGGCTGAAAGATCCGTATGGAAACGCAGTTAACTATGCTCTGGATGAGTATGGAAGAACGGTAAGTATGGATTCTTCTCAAGGAGTAGAAGAGTCTTATACATATGACAATCCTGGAAATATAACAAGCATCACAGATAAAGCAGGTAATAAAACAGTATATGATTACAATAAATGGAATGAGCTTGAGTCTGTTACAGATGCTTTAGGTAATAAGACACTGTTTTCTTATGATGCTGCCGGAAACTGTATAGAGAAGAAGACTCCGGAAGGGTTAGATATCTTCTATACATATGATGAGAATAATCACATAACAAAAGTAGACACAGAGGTTCAGGGTAAGCAGATATCCGAGAGCTATACTTATGATGCAATGGAAAATACCCTTACATATACAGATTCAATGGGAAGGGTAACATCTTATAATTATGATGCACTTAACAGAGTGTCCTCTGAAACCGGACCGGATGGAATAAAAACAGAGTACAGCTATGATTGCTTTGGGCAGCTGACCAGAGCCCAGTCATCTGACGGAACTGTAACAAACATTGAATATGATAAGTCCGGAAACATAACAAGTGTAACGAGTAATTCGAAAACAGATAAGTCTGATGATGCAAGCGTACAGAAGTATACCTATAGTTATGACGAGATGAACAGACTCGTATCCGTAACAGATCCAATGGGATTTGAAACAAGCCAGAAGTATGACAGCCTCGACAATATCACTGAAATAACTGATGCAATGGGAGGAACCACGCGTTATTTCTATGATGAAACAACAAGACTTGTAGCTACAGAAGATCCGTTAGGAAATAGAAAAGAGTTTACTTATGATAAAGAAGGCAGACTTCTGAGTGAAAAGAATGCAAGAGGACAGGAAACAACCTATAGCTATGATGAACTTAACAGGCTTATAGAAGTAAAGGATGAAACAGGAACAACAGATTATACATATGATCAGATTGGAAATCAGCTTACAATCACAGACAGTTCAGGAACGATCACTCGTGAATATGATAAGCTGGGAAGGATAACAGATGTAACAGATTCAAACGGAAGGTCAGTCAGATATACATATGACGAGATCGGAAACATACTGAGTCTTACATATCCGGGCGGAGATATAGTCAGATATGAGTATAATTCAGATGGCTCTTTACTCTCAGTAACAGATGATTCTGATAACAAAACCTTCTATGAATATGACAGTGCCGGAAGACTCGCTAAAACTACAAAGCCTGATGGAAGTACGGACGAAAACATCTATGATAAGTCGGGAAGGCTCATTCAGGAAATTCAGAAAAAAGAAAACGGCGAAGTCCTTCTAAATATGGAATATTCTTATGATGAACAAGGAAACATCATAAAGATAAAGGACAATATCGATTTCAGCAATGATCTTAATTATACACCAGAAGCTGTCAGGACAGATGAAGACACATCAGAACTAAACATGGAGTACGATTCGAATAATCGTCTCATTAAGTATAATGGTCAGGAAGTAAAGTACGATGCAGATGGGAACATGATCTATGGTCCTCTTGATGGCGAAATGGCGGACTTTACTTATGACTGCAGAAACAGACTCGTAAAGGCAGGGGATACTGTATATACTTATGATGCAGATAACATACGAATCGGTGTAGAAACACCTGACTACAAGGAAGAATATGTTGTAGACAGAGTGAACAGTCCGACACAGACTCTTCAGGTGATCAAGTCTAGGAAGAGTTCAACTGGTGGATCAGCTGATTCAACTCATAATTCGAATAATGCATATACAACTAATTATTACTATGGTCGTGGTTTGATATATGAGATATCAGATGAGCGTGATATGAGAGTATATCACTTCGATCATAATGGAAGTACGAGAAAAATCACAGATAAGACAGGAAAGCTGCTCTATAGTTTCAGATATGGAACATATGGAGAACTCCTGTCTGGTTGTGATGCAGAAGGAAGTCAGATATCTATAGAGGATAACTCTATACGATTCTTATATAACGGCGCAGTCGGGGTTATAACAGATTCAAACGAACTACTGTATATGCGCCAGCGTTTCTACAACACAGAAATCAAGAGATTCATCAATCAGGATGTACTTCTAGGAGATATATCTATTAGTCAGAGCCTGAACAGATATGCCTATGTTCAGGGAAACCCTTTGCGTTATAACGATCCTTTCGGACTAAATCCTATGGAGTTCTTAAAAAAATCACTTATGCTAACACTCCATGATATGCTTTCAATAGCGACCATTATTCCAGGAATACCAGGAGCTGTGGCTGGGTTAGTCAATTCATATCTATACTTGTGCGAGGGCAATTATGGTATGGCAGGATTTTCAGCACTTAATGCTCTGGGAGTACTTGGTTTTTCGAAATTTGGAGGTGCTTTAGCAGGAGGAATAGGTAATCTCTGTAGCAAGAGCTCACTGTTTAAAACGATACTTTGTTCAGCTATGATCGGTGGCGGAACTTTAATGACTACTACTGCACTCGTATCTTTTATGAACGATATGGAGAAACTATCCAAAGCAATAGATAGTGGTGCTGATGCTTCAACAATCTTCCATCTGATAAGTATGAGTATATGTGATGGAGCCGGGGTATACTACGGAGTAAAAACTATTGCCGGAGGAGCAATGGGGCTAACAAGCCAGTGTTTTGTTGCAGGTACAACGGTAAAGACTAAAGATGGAGATAAACCAATAGAAGAGGTTGAAGCGGGAGATATGGTCTGGTCATTCAATCCAGAAACAGGAGAAGAAGGACTGAAGGAAGTAAAGGAGACGTTTGTAAACGAGACAGAAGAGATAGAGCATATAGAATTAATATCAGATTCTGAGAAACAAGAATCAGAAATATCAAAAGATCAATCCTTAAAACAAGCTAATCACGAAAGCATAATTATCAACTGTACACCAGGACATCCGTTCTACGTAGTGGACTATGGATTCAAATATGCTTCAGAACTAAAACTTGGTGACAGAGTCCTTTCACAAAATGGAAGTATCTATATAGTACAGAAAAATCAAAAAGAACAACTTGAAGAACCTGTAAAAGTATATAACTTCGAGGTTGAAGACTGGCATAC
>CACYJP010000021.1 GCA_902774725.1 uncultured Lachnospiraceae bacterium | reverse complement strand
TCTTTTATTTTATCCAGATTCTGAGAGGACATATCTCTTAAGTTCAGCTCATAACCAAGACAGCCAAATGCAGCAACATCGAAACGTGTCTCAAGCGGTGTCCTTCTGAGTGTCTGATGGTTTGGAACTGAAGACACATGTGCTCCCCATGTACTCTGCGGATATCCATAACTGTAGCCTGTCTGAATACGCGTTCTTTCCAGAGCGTCTGTGTTATCACTTGCCCATATCTGAGGGAAGTAACAAAGCATTCCGAGATCAAACCTATTACCACCTGACGCACAGCCTTCAAAAAGTATATGAGGAAACTTTTTTCTGAGTGCTCTTATTATCTTATAGAGACCAACAACATACCTGTGACAGACCTCTCCCTGTCTATCTCTATCCAGGATATTGCTGTACATATCAGACATGTTTCTGTTCATGTCCCACTTAACATAGCTTATGTTGGCACTGCTGAAGACCTCAGACATGGAATCGATTATATACTGTTGAACATCGATGTTACACAGATCGAGTATTCGCTGATTTCGTCCCTCACTCTGCTCTCCTCCCGGTACCTGCAGTACCCAGTCAGGATGGTTTCTGTAAAGATTGGAATTCACATTTACCATCTCAGGTTCAACCCATATACCGAATTCCATTCCCATTTTATTTATCTTATCCGCAAGACCTTTAAGACCACCCGGAAGCTTCTTTTTATTTACTGTCCAGTCTCCAAGTGAAGAGCTGTCATCATTTCTCTCACCGAACCATCCGTCATCCATAACGAACAGTTCTATTCCAACCTCTTTGCCTGCCTTTGCAAGCTTCAGAAGATTTGTTTCATTTATATCAAAATATGCTGCTTCCCAACTGTTTAGTAGAACCGGTCTTTCCTTTTTCGCCCATTCTCCTCTTACGACATGTTCTCTGATGAAGCTATGCATATTCTCACTCATTTTATTAAAGCCTTCATCAGAAAATGTCATTATCGCCTCTGGGCTTTCAAACTCCATACCGCTCTCCAGCTGCCAGCTGAAGCTCTTTGGATTTATACCCCAGAGTATCCTTGTCTTACCAAACTCATTTACCTCTGCTATCTCAGCATGGTTTCCACTATACATGAGATTAAAGCCGTATACAATACCGCTGTCCTCCGTAGTTGAAGGAGTCGACAGCATGAAGAAAGGATTGGCTGTATTGGAGGATGTTCCTGTATAGCTCAGATTCAGATGCGTACCGGCCAAAAGAGGTGTGTCGTTTCGATCCATCTCCCTTGCCCACGCGCCGTTAAATGTAGACAGGATGTATCCCTTCTCATAAAGCCCAAGCTGCGCCGACATGATTCTTCTAAGCTTAACCGGAACCTCTCCTTCATTAAGGATTCTAGCAGTTCTGGTAATTACATCTTCCTTTTCAAAAACATAATAATCAAGAAACAGTCTGAGCTTATTCTTTTTATCATATAAAACAATTCCCAGATGCTCAGCATCACCCTCCACATAGGATGACGGCATATATGTAAGAACAGCCTTTTCATTATCTATGACAGTACTTTCGTAAGTAAAATCCGAGGTCCTGCTGCCATCAGCATTTTCAACGACAATAAAGCTCTCTCTATTATCGCCCTTTCCTTCGAAGGAAACCTCAAGACACATATCATTAAGCGTCATATTGGAGAACTCTGAGCTGTAGACATTATTATTACCCGGAGCAAACTCATGTCTTTCAACAAGTCCGGCAAGACTGTCAGTTACTCTTATCTTCCTGCCATAATAAAGATGCTCCAGGTGTCCGGAATCTGTAATCCTGAATACATATGATGTTTTATTCGTATTAAGTATGTAATACTTCTTACCGTCTATTATCATATCCGCCTCTGAATCCTGTAATCTGTCTCATTTGAGATGTATGATCAGGATTATATGGTTTTCTCAACTATTACTTCGACATTATCTCCTGCTATTCCAACACTGACCTCATCAGCGATATTCGCAATGATTGATTTCTCAAGATCATCTCTTTCCTGTTCATCACCATCAGGTCCGTAAAGAACATCTGTATAGTCAGACATGCTCCACATAAGATTGGTTGATGAAGTATATGCTGATGAACCACCCATTCCTGCGGAGCTGAAAACCATCTCAGCAGCAGTTCTTTTATCCTTTGGAGAAAGAGCCTTCTCATACGCTTCAATAATTTTACCGAGAACGCCTCTTCTCTTTATATTCTGTCCTGAAGTGGAAACATCAAGGAATTCCTTTCTTTTTTCTGCATACATCAGAGTATTTGTCGAAAGGTGAAGGTAAACCTTATTGTCAATACGCTCGCCCCAGAATTCACCTTCCATTCCGCCTGCTATCTCTCTGACAAGACACATCATCTCTTCTCCGAGAAGCCTGACTCTGAGCTTTTCTTTTTCAGGTGCATCCACAACAAGCCACTCAGCAGCAGCAAGAGCTTCCTCCATTCCTCTGCCATGACTATCAACTATTACTTTATCTGATATCATACTTAGTTTCCTCCGTTCATATTAGTTACTTCGTTTTTTCTATTTCTAAGCTCTAAGTTTATCTCATCCATTTTCTTTTCCGTGAGGATAAACTTCTTCTTGAAGACAATGACTGCGATTATAAGTCCTATGATCGGAATTATTGTCATCGTCATTCTAAGCCCCAGCTTGCTGCTGTCAGACACAGCCTTTGAAAAATCAAAAGCCTGACTGGCATCAGATGAATCAGCCTTTAGATGATTTATCGAAAGTGATATCGATGCAATAAGTGCGGATACACCCGAACCAAGCTTTACCACAAAGGTCTGCATCGAGAAAATAACCGATTCGTCTCTTCTATAATTCTTCATATCTCCGTAGTCAACAGTGTTTGCAAGGAAAACCGTTGTAAGTACATTTAGCACACCGTTGGCAGAAAAGATAAAGAATGCCGGAACAAAGAGCACCATTACATTTGACATATCTAAGAAGGTGAGTCCAAAAAGAACTCCGTATCCTATAATCGCACTGGTAAGGCATATATAGAACACCTTGATATTCGAGCAAAACTTTCTGAGCACCGGATACATGATCATCATCGCAAGTATCTGAATTCCACCGCCAAATGTATTGAACAGCGTAAAGCTTCCCTGCCAGCCCTCTCCTCCGAAATCGTACTTGAAGAAGTAGATAACAAGGTTTGAGGTTGTATATATAGCTATATTTATAAGAACTATAGTGATGACGATCGTCATCGCCTGATCGTTACTTATAAGCGCTTTAAACATCTGTTTTACTGAAGGTGACTCCATATCAACAGTTGCTTTTTCTTTAATGTTTATACAAGTGATCAGTATAAATACTATAAACAGTGTCGCAATAATGAGTGCGAACCATTTAAAACCGGCAATTTCCACTTCCTTAGCAGAAGCTTCGCTGCCAACAATGGCTCTACCGATCATCTTGACCACTATAACCGTAAAGATAGTGATAAGCGCTGAACCGACTCCCGCACAAGAACGAGCAAGCGTCGTAAGTCCTTCTCTTTCCTTTCCTGACTTTGTAAAAGCAGGTATCATTGACCAGTAAGGAATATCCATCATTGTATAGGTGACACCCCAAAGTATGTAGGTTATGGCCGCATATGCTACGAGACCACTCGGACTAAGTGTTGGCGGACAGGCAAACATAAGAAACAAAATCGCTGCATTCGTCAGTGTTCCTATCATCAGCCATGGCCTGAACTTACCCCATCTTGTTTTCGTTTTTGCTACAATTATTCCCATAATCGGGTCATTAAATGCATCAAATACTCGCGCTGCAAGAAGTATGACTCCCATTGCTATAGCACTTACTCCAAGTACATCCTGAAAATAGTAAAGTACATAGCTGGCGCTAAGCATATAAACCAGGTCTTTTCCTACTGCACCAAGACCATAAGACAACTTTTCCTTAAAGCCCAATTTCATAAGCACGTCTCCTCTCCCGGTTGTATATTTAATTAATAACTACTTTACCTTAAACTCTATAACCTTCGTATCCCCACACTGAGACTTGATAGTAAGCTTCGCTTTTCCTGTCTTTCCTATTGTTCTGACATATGTACCTCCCATACCCCCTTGGAGAGATATCATATCAGGTCCGATCAGCTCGATAGGTCCGCTTGTTTTAAATGACACCGGATCGTTTGCAAACGGAAGCACATTTCCGTGTTCATCTCTGTCTGTTATTCTTACTGCGGCAACATCGTAGCTTCGGCCTTCAACAAGCTCTGTTTTACTTACATCAACAGAAAGCTCATGAGAATTCATAGGACCGATAACAACCTCTTTTATCACTTCTCCGTTCTTTATCGCTTCAAACTTGTATTCAGTTGACTTGCTTCCCCAGTTACCTACGTATTTGTTGTAGTAAGCAACTGCATCATTCATTGTAAGACGATACTTGACGCTGATAAAACCTGCCTTGGCATACATCTTCTTCGACATACCGTAAAGTCCTACTCTTGCAACCTCATTCAAAAGAAGCTTAAGATCATCAGCTTCCTTTTGAGACATTTCCGGCTCGCCCTCTTTTATGGCGTCTCCTATGTAGTCATCGATTTTGATAGGCCCTCTCTTCAGATTCTTATAGGAGGAATCTGAACCTTTGTATTCCTTGATGAACCTGCCGTTCTTATACATCTTGACACTGTCGGCATTTGTGAGTATGTATACATCTCCTCTGTTGCTTCCCGGATGCTCTCCTATATCCATCGTCGAGCTTATCTGAAGTACCGGAGTCTCATCCTGCTGTATGCTGTATACCGCAGCTGCAAGCTTTGGATTTCTGAACATATCCATTACGCCATGATAGCAGATCCTGTCACCACTTCCGAAATCCTTGTGCGTATTATAATCAAACATACACCATCCGAAGCTTCCTGCTATATCACTTTGCTTTGCTACCTCATCGAGTACATTGGCATGTCGAAGCATATGCTCCATTCTATGTTCTTCCCAGTCAAAGGCCTTTGTAGGATACATATGTCCGTTATACTCGCTGACAAGATAAGCCTTATCCAGATTGGAGGTTACATCTGCCTTTCTATCGCAGCCCTTGTTGTTTCCTGTATGAGAAAAATCATTATAGGTATATACATCCTCTAATAGACTTCCCTTCTTGTAGCATCTGACACCACCGGTCTGACGACTCGGGTCCAGCTCATGACACAGCTTGTTAGTTTTTGTATAGAATTCATCATCGTCAACTGATTCATTGATACGAACTCCCCAGAGAACAATCGAAGGATGATTTCTGTACTGCACTACCATTTCCTTAAGATTGGTAACAGCCTGAGCCTTCCAATCATCATCTCCTATATGCTGCCAGCCCGGGAATTCGGTAAACACTAGAAGTCCCAGCTCATCGCATCTGTCTATAAAGCTCTGAGACTGAGGATAATGTGATGTTCTCACAGCATTAAGTCCCAGTTCATTTTTAAGGATATCAGCATCAAGCTGCTGCATACTGTCCGGCATAGCATATCCGACATATGGATAGCTCTGATGTCTGTTAAGTCCTCTTATTTTCACCTTTCTACCATTCAGGAAGAATCCGCTGACCTTGAAGGTTGCTCTCCTATAGCCAAATGTGGTTATTACCTCATCAACAACCTGTGTCCCCTCTTCCCTTACAAGCTCAGTTTTTAACTGATATCTTGCAGGACTGTTGATATCCCAGAGTTCAACATCGCCTGTCATTGTGGCAAGCTCATATACGCCTTCTTTTTCTGATTTCAGATGCTCGATCATAAGATCTGATACAAGCTTATAATCATCCTCGCCGACCTTTCTTATGGACTGACGTATTCTGTGACCATGAGCCTCTTTGCTAAGTGTGATTTGTGAAACAGTCTGAGAATACTTAACTCTTATCTGGCCATTTTCTTCATACTTATCAGCAAGCTTTGTCGTAACAAAGACATCGCTTATGTGCACCTTTTCCTTTACGTCGATATAAACATCTCTATATATTCCACCATAGGTCATATAGTCTATAACAAAACCAAACGGAGGCACGTTAAGACTCTCTCTGCTGTCACACTTAACAGCGATTATGTTCTTCTCTCCATATTTCAGATGATCACTTATATCAAATGTAAATGCAGTATATCCACATCTATGTTTTCCTACCTCGAAACCATTTACATATACTGTCGCCTCATGTGCTACTCCCTCAAATGTGATAAGCACAGACTTATCCTTCCAGTAGACAGGAGCCTCAAACTCCTTTCTATATCCACTTACCATCTGATAGATACTTTCATCAAAGTAATGATAAGGCATTTCCTTTACATTATGAGGAATTCTTACATCCTCCATTTTTGATATATCATATGTTTCTTTCACTAACTCATCAGTAAAGCTTTCCGAAAACTTCCAATCATTATTCAGGTAAACCCTTTCCATTAAGACCTCCTTATTAACCGTTATACTTTATACACATCATTGTGAGATCATCGAACTGTTCTGCTTCTCCGACAAAATCATCAACGACCTTCTTTACATTTTTAAGAACCTTCTCCGGTTCAGCTAATGGTTCGATATTTAATGCTTCGATCATTCTTTCATCACCAAACATCTTCACATCAGCATTTGTTGCTTCAGGAACACCATCTGTATATACAAATACACGGTCCCCTTTTTTCAGCTGTATTTCATGATCAAAGTATTTAACTCCGGACATTCCGCCAACAACAAGGCTGTGCTTGTCTTTAAATAACTCATACTTTCCATTTGAATTTATTGCCGGATATTCATGACCGGCATTACTTGTAGTAAGAATCCCCGTCTTCAAGTCCAAAATACCGATCCAGACAGTTACAAACATATCCATCACGCGTCTGCTGCAAAGCTTTTCATTCAGCTTGACAAGTACCTCTGATGGTGCATTCATCGTGGTGGCAAGATTTCTGATCGACGTCATAGCTGCCATCATCATAAGTGCAGCAGGAAGTCCTTTTCCGGAAACATCAGCTATAACAAAGCAGATACGATGATCACTTAGTTCAAATACATCGTAAAAATCACCACCAACTGCTTTTGCAGGTGTCATCGTGGCATAGACCTCGAACCTTTCATGCTTCGGAAAATCCTCTATAAGTGCTTCTCTTTGAATGGATGAAGCAAGATCTAACTCTGTCTGAACCTTAGACTCCTCTGCAGCAAGCATTATATTATCCGCAGTAAACTGTTCTATTTCACGTGCAAATTCTACAACCCCATCAGCCAGAGCACCAACCTCATTTTTGCACTTAAACCCTACGAGTTCATTTTCAACCTCGTCAGTATCCTTATTCTTCATATACACATCGAGGGTCTTTTTAACCTTTCTAAGAGGCCTTAACGCTACCAGATACACAAACACAAGGATCATTGTAACAGCGACAATGATTGCAATTAAAAAATCCCTTGTTACTTTTTGTCTAAGATTGGATATCAGCTCCGAGTAAACATTTGACCAGTCATATTCCACATATAACAAGCATGTAAAATTACCCGCTTTATCAAACATCGGTCTGAAACCGCTATAAACCGCATCACTACCTTCGGTATCAAACTTATTAAAAACAGTCTCACCCCGCTTTTTTTCAACAGCGGCACTTAATCCCGGTACATTCTTCCAATCGAACTCTGACACTATACCAAACCCATTATCATAATAGTCCTCATATTCTTCATCAGTAACCTCAGTAAAAGGGTTATTATATACCGAACCCAAGCAGAACAAATGATTATCATCCAGAGGAACATAGCATGCCAGATTTGAGCATTGGGAATCATTTAATGAGAATCCCATTCCTTCTACCATAAGTCTTCTGCACACACATGCAAATAATGTTTTATCTGTTCCTTGAAGAGTTTTTAATTTACTTATCGCATCTTTATAATCACTATTACTACTTAATAATTCAACAAGCCGATCACTATATTCTTCTGAATACGGATCAAAATCAAGCTCATCAGCATGTTCAACAATATAGTCTATAAATTCTTTTTCAGAATATTCACGGATTGATTTTTCAACAGAATCCAAATTCTTATTGATCATTTCATTTTTAGCTTCAAGAAATAATTTCTGACTTCTCGAAAGTATATAATTCTCTGATAAATACAGCATAATTACAAAAATGAGAGAAATCAGCAAACCGATCTGAATAAGTAATCTTCTCTTCTTCATCTTAGCTACCCATTATATTTTATACATAACATTGTCAGATCATCAAACTGCTCAGCTTCTCCGACAAATTCATCTACTGCAGACTTAACCGTTTCAAGAAGCTCACTTGGTGATGCTGATGGATTCTTGTTAAGTGCATCAAGCATTCTTTCATCCTTAAACATCTTTTCGTCAGCATTTGTAGCTTCCGGAACACCATCTGTATACACAAAAACAGTATCGCCCTTCGATAACTGAATCTCATGATCCTTGTATTTAATCCCTGCATAACCACCTGCAACAAGCCCATGAGTGTCTTTGAATAGTTCAAATCTACCGGTTGTATTGACTGCAGGATATTCATGACCGGCATTACTTGTTGTAAGTATACCTGTTTTCTTATCAAGCACACCCAACCACACAGTTACAAACATTCCCATTATTTTTCGTTTAGCCAAAGTATCGTTCACCTTTGATATGATTTCTGATGGCGGTTCACCCGGAGCAGAATAATCCTTAATTGTATTCATAGCAGCCATCATAAAAAGCGCAGCCGGCATACCCTTTCCGGACACATCAGCTATAACAAAAGCAGTATGTTCATCATCTATATCAAATACGTCATAGAAATCACCGCCAACTTCTTTTGCCGGAGTCATAGAGGCAGCAACCTCATAAACTTTACTTTCCGGAAATTCTTTAATAAGTGACTCTCTCTGAATAGAAGCCGCAAGATCCAGCTCTGTTTTTGCTTTTGCATTTTTAGCAGCAAGCTTCATATTCTCCTCATTGTACCTGTCTATCTCAATTGACAGTTCAACAACATTGTCTGCAAACTGTCCGATCTCATTTTTATTTTTAAAGCCTGCAAGCCTTTCCTCAACATCAGCACTGTTTTTTGTTACCTTGTAGATATCAAGAGCCTCCTTAGTCTCTTTGAGAGGCTTAACCGCAATCAGATACAGACATATCAGAACAACCCCGGCCATAATCAAGAGTCCGATAATCATATTGGTAATCAGACTATACGTCGCAGCATTCAAAATAGATGAATACGCATCCGACCAGTCATACTCACAACAAAGAACACCCAGAGGTTGATCTTTGTTATCATACAGTCCTAAGAAACCTGTATAATAAGCATTCCCATTCGCAGCATTTATTGAATCTGCAAATACTACTTCTCCATCCTTATTGGCAGAAATAGAACTAAAATCCTTAACCTCAGTATTCTCAAAAGAAATAATATCTCCAAATTTATAATTATTATTCGTCACTGTATCAGTAATTGAGGCAGGATCAGTTGCAGACTCCGCATCAGTATCATATGCCGTATTATACGCTTCAATTGAATAATCATACGCGTAACTTGGTACGATAAAAGCATTATCCTCATCAATAGGAATAGCTAAATAAGCATCAGAGTATCCCCTTGTATTCATACAAAAAAGTAAATTATAACCTGCTACAGCCTTTAAATTTTTTGCGTGGGCTAATTTTTCTTCCTCATTCAAAGTCAGGAAATCATCCGGACTTATTACATTTTTACCATCATAAAGCTTATCCAGGATATCTAACTCTCTGGGAGTCATCTCCTGATTAATCTTATCCGAGTTAGCTAACCAGTATGCCTCTAACTCCGGATAGAGTTGATTAGTAACAATCCGGCTAAAATACTTCATATCTTCAGTTATCATTTCATTTTTTGCTTCCAGATAAACCGCTGTATTCCTCTTGATTATGTATTTCTGAATTGCAACCATCATAATCATAAAAACAAGAAGCACTACAATTCCTATCTGGAACAGCAATTTTCTATTTCTCATATTCGCCCTATAACGCATAAAAGAAAGCCCATAAGAGCTTTCTTTATGCACTTTTCATATTTTTATTTTTTGTTTTTGATTTTGGATTCCTTACCACAGTTCTGACACATATAAACCATCATTCCCATCTTTCCTGCCAGGCCCCCTGCCTGTTTTACAGGTTCAAGCCTGTTCGATCCGCATTTCGGACATTTTACTAATGCTGCCATACAAATCCCTCCACTTGATATAAATTTATAAACACTTTTTTCCCCTATTATATAAAGTATTTTATATGCTTATATGATAACATTTTATCACTCTTATATCAAGGATAAGGTCTATCTTCGAGATATAATAAAATCAGCATTTTTTTATTTGTTATTAAGGGTTTTTGTGATATGATAAGGGAGAATTTTAAGTTAGTACCAAAGGGGGATTAATATGAGCGAAACTTTTGAACAAACTCTTTCGGATATCCTCAATGTATCCGAGCTTATATATAGAAATATGAGCAGCCCGGACGGAGCTGATCATGCAGATATATTCAATCTTCTCACAACTCTGGGAAAGGTTCTTGTAGACGCTGACAGAGCAAGCTTCTGGAAATGGGACAAGGCTTCACATACACTGTGGACTACCGCAGCAACAGGAACAAGCACTATAACCATTCCTGATACAACAGGACTTGTCGGAAAGGCTCTTGCAGAGGGCAAGGTCATTACAACCAACGATCCTTATAACGATCCTGATTTCAACTCAGACGTTGATAAAAAAACCGGATATGTAACGAAATCAATCCTTACAATGCCGGTTTCAAATATGAACGGAGAATATATCGGTGCCTATCAGGTTATTAATAAGCTCAGCGGAGACGGAAAGTTCCACAGAGCCGAGGACTGCCGCAAGCTCTCACTTGCCGCTGTTATATGCGGCCTTGCGCTTGAATCAGACGTATTCCTAGAGGAATCACATACAGATAAGCTGACAAAGCTCAGAAACCGTATGGGCTTCTTCAATGATTTTGACAAGATGTATGACAATATCATCGCAGATCCAAACAGAAAGCTTTCACTCTTCATCTGCGACATAGATAAGTTCAAGTCAGTAAATGATACCTACGGCCATAACACCGGTGACGAGGTGCTTAAGCATGTAGCTTCCATCCTCAAGAAAAACTGCAATGCCGGAGACGGCATATACCGCTGGGGTGGCGAGGAATTCATCATGATCATGGTTGATACTGATATGGACGGCTGTGCAGCAAAAGCCGAGCAGATACGCCTCGAGATTGAAGCAAATGACTGTGTAACAGATCAGTACACCGTACATCACACTATGAGCTTCGGTGTAACTGAGTTTGATTCCGAGAAAACAATCGAGCAAAATGTAAGCGACGCCGATGAAAAGCTGTATGCAGCAAAGGAAGGCGGAAGAAACAGAGTTATCAAGTAATTTATAATAAATTAACAGACTGAGAGCCCGGCTTATTATGCCGGGCTCTTTTCTACACTTGTAACCTCGTAAACCATAACTCCGTTACTTTTTCCTTTAAGTGGTATCTGTCCTATCTCATTTACCTCTATTCTGTCCTTTAATCTTTCATAAAGAACATCACTTATAAGCACCTGTCCCTTCTTGGCATTTGCTTCAAGTCTGGCCGAGGTATTAACCGTATCTCCAATAGCCGTAAAGTCCATTCTGAATTCACAGCCTACATTTCCTACTACTGCAGGACCGCAGTGTACACCGACACCGAAGCCTACGCTTCTTCCATACTTCTCGAGAAGCTCCTTTTCAAGTGCTTCTCCGCCCTTAACGATGTCCATAGCAGCACATACTGCCTTATATTCATAGTCTTCAAGATCAAAAGGCGAATTGAACACTGCCATCGTAGCATCACCGACAAACTTATCAAGTGTACCGCTGTTATCAAAAATCGACTTTGTTGTAAGACTCAGATATTCATTAAGAATCTCTACTACCCTCTCAGGCTCCAGAGCCTCTGACATAGTTGTAAAACCACGGATATCTACGAATAAAACAGCTATATCTCTGTTCTCTCCGCCAAGCTTTATCTCAAAGTCACCCTTCTTGGATATCTCATCAACTATCTGAGGAGCAACATACTTTCTGAAGGCAGTGAGAACCTTTCTCTTCTTTGCATTCTCCAGGAGATAATGAATTCCGACCGAATAAATAAATGATATCGCCAGAACAATAGGCAGATAAATAATAGAGTATGACGTTCCCGCTTCATTTATCTTTACCAGCACGAAAACCTCTATGGCTATCACTGCAACCAACACGATGACAGACTGCCATAATCTCTGTTTCCTAAATAACAGATGAAGCAGCATGGCAATAACAGCTGTGACCAGACCCAGCACTGCCGGATTTCCGTTTACCGCAAATCTACCATCCAGATAGGACTGGAAGATGTTAGCGTGTATCTCAACTCCATACATCTGCTTGCTTCCGCCATTGGGAACAAAGAAACTATCCTGCATTCCCTGTTCATAGGCACCAACAAATACAACGCTGTCCGTGAAGACTCTCGGATCAATCTTGCCATCCAGAACGTCCGCCATGGAAACGTATTCATAATCCCCCGGCTTTCCTGAGTAGTTTATTATGGATCTTCCCGTTTTATCAGTAGGAATATCCTTTGGAGTGATTCCAACCTTCTCACAGTATTCATCATACATGATCTTTGAGAACATACGACAGGTTTCGCCGTTATAGTTTTCAAGAGGCAGTATACGTCTGACTGTTCCATCAGAGTCAGGTGACACATTACTGAAGCCCACCTTAACACTCTCGTACAGTTCTTCATAAGGAAGTATGTTATCTATTACAGGAGTATAACGTGTCCCGTCTTCTTTTCTTTCGGAACGCTCACTGTAAACAAGCTGATTTACCACAACAACGTTGCCATACTTTCCTGCCGCTTCAGCCAGCGCCTTGTCGCCCTCATCCACATTTCCGGAAAAAACCATATCGAAGCCTATTACATAAGGCTTCGATACTTCGTCTATATTCAGTTTATTTATCAGATCCGCGTATCTGCTTCTGGACCAGGTCTGAATTGGACCATATTCGTCCATCGTCTTAGCATCGATACCGATTATCTTGATATCATTATTGATACCTCTCGGACTCTGATAAAGCTTGTCTTTCGCAATATAATCCAGCGAACTAAGGGTATTTCTGTAAGTCAGTGCAAATGTCAGCAGCCCCACGACAATCATTTCAATTAGTACTAAAATCGTCTTTTTCATTTCTAATTAACTTTTGTAAATGTATAGTCTCCGTCACTTTTTACATATACTTCACCGCCACCGGTGTAAACAGTTGAATCACCATCTACTGACCAGTAGCCACCATCGAGCTTATAGCTTTCCTGAACCTGAAGAGGAAGTCTCTTATTGGCAGGAATGATCTTATCCTTAAGCCATGTAGCCATGAGAATGATACTCATAGAAGCAGTGTTTCCGGCCTCATCCTCAGCCTTAAGAGTAAATGCCTTTATTCCGTTCTCAGGATCAAGCGTCGCTGATGTACCGGATACCTTTGAACCATCAACTGTAAATAACGCGATATGTTCATCAGATACACTGACTGTATATTCATCAGCAAACACAGTAGTCTTATTGCTTATAGTGCCACCGTTATCCCCCTTCTGGAATGTCGGTGAGTCCTTATCTATCTTACACTTCTCAACTACCGTAATCGCATCTGTAAGTGCTCCATCTTCAGTTCTCTGCAGATAAACCTTCTGACCTGAAGCAGTGTATAATACACTGTGCTGATAAGTACCTCTAAAGGTCGATGCAACAGCGAAACCGTCAGGTGCATTTACATATACATCAGTTATATAATAGTCATTCTTTCCCGGCTTACCGGTAAGAGTATATGCATCCTTCGGAGCTGTCAGGTAGCTAAGTTCAAAATCATCTGTGCAGCTATAGCCCTTATACTCTTCTGTCTCAGGAGTAGTTGCACGAACTGTATACTTTCCAGCCGCAAAAGGCTTTGTAGTTGTATAAGTACTGTCATCAGCTGACTGATATTTGTATTCAAATACAACCTTATCTTTTCCGTCAGAATCAGAGCTAAATGCAGGCTCAAAGGACTGTCCTACATAGTAGTCAGAAAGCGAAACCGAAGCTGTCGGAACCTTCTTTATACCGGACTCAAGCTTGAAGCTGCGTTTAGATACATTTCCTGCTTCATCTTCAGCTGTTACATCTACGTCGATTACTTCTCCGCTCTTTGCCTCGATATAAACATCTGCATTGCCATCAGCAACCTCAAACTCTTTACCGTTTGCCGTTACTGTTGCAAGATTCTCATCTGCTACGCTGAAGCTGAGTGACTTTGCTTTAACAGTAGAGCCCTCGCTCATCTCAACCTCATATCCATCTGCATCAAATGCTTTTTCAGGAATATAAGGATATGTCTTATCAATCAGTACCTTGGATACTGCAATAAAGCCAGTCAACGCACCATCAGAGCTTCTCTTCAAATATATGCCTTCCAGGTTATCATTATATGCAACGTACTCTCCAAATGTTCCATCAAGAGAACTGCTTATGGTATATCCCTCAGGAGCATAAAGCGATACATCACTTCTGTAGAAACCATTTTTTCCTTCGGTTCCGGAAAGTGTATATGATGTTTCCGGACTTTCAAGATAAGACACTGTAAAGTCAGCCTCTGCCTGTGATGCGGCATAATATTCAGTATAAGGAATCTCAACCTTTACAGTATAATCTCCTACAGCTGTAGGCTTAGTTTCTGAATAAGTACTGTCATCCGCACCCTTCTTCTTGTAGTAGTAGGTATACTCTGATTCATCCTGATCTGAATCTGTCGTAACAACAGGATTAAATGATGAACCCAGATAAACATCCGGCATCGAAAGCGTTGTTACAGGAACATCCTTCTTATATTCAATAGATAGGTTCATGGAAGTAGTATTTCCAGCCTTATCACGAGCTACTATTTCATAAGCCTTGGTTCCCTTGTTGGTTGACATAACTATATGAGCGATACCATCTCTTACTCCAACCTCTTCACCGTTTACAGTAACTGATGTAAGGGCATCGGGATATATATCACCCTCTTCACTGCCCCATCCATCCTGAATATCGAATTCTATTCTTTTTGCATGGAACTGGGCTCCATCTTCAACCTCCACATCAGGTTTTTCTTCATTCTCATCTATAACAGAATCACTTATAACCTCAGGAGGTGTCTGATCGATATAATATGGAAATGCAGCTACATATTCACTATCCGATGTGGCACCATCATTTCGACGGAAGGCCACCAGAACTCCATAGTAATATCCATCATCTTCTATATCAAAGCTGTCAACAAATTCACTATCAGGATAATCTATAGGATCCCTTCGAATCTTAAATCCCGTATTGGAAGTAACCGTAACAGGTGTACTATAATATCGAACATCGCCATCAGCAACATAGGTTCCGGATAAAGTAGCCTTCATATTAGGATCCATCTCAGTTGTTAGATACCTGATATCAAAATCATCCGAAGACGAATCAACAGACCTATATGTATCTGTCTCAGATACCGAATAATAAGCTCTATATCTGCCCACTTCAGTCGGAGGAGTCGAATATGGATCACTGTATTCATCTGGTCCCTGATAAGATGCAAACATTACAGATTTCGTTCCATCCGAATTCGTTGTGCAATAGTCTAATGCATTATATGTTTTTCCATAAATGATATCCTGCATATCTGAATCAAAGGTCGGAGTTTCCTTAAGTATCCAGCCGGCTGTTACACCATCATAATAGTCACCGTCTATCAGTATGCTTTTTCCAAGATCATCCACAGAAAGAGTTACTCTGATCCCTGAAGTAGTTATTTTTGTACCGGACTGTACATGTACCGAAGGGCTATAAGAATCTCCTGTTGAAAAGCCAGAAAAAGTCAGACTATTAGTTGCATAAATCTCACCACCAATCATTCCGGCACTCTTTTCAAATGTAAGATCATCTACGTAAAATTTCATATTACATCTGTTGGTACATTTTGAATCGATAGAAAAAGAATCAGCATGTAAATTACCACTTCCGTAAATCTCAGTCATTCCTTCAACACCACATCCAGGCATCAGATATGTATCACCGGCATTATATAATACTCCACCGGTCATTGTACCATATACATACAAATCGCCCCTGTTTGTCATGCCACCTG
The DNA here is from genome assembly GCA_902774725.1 of uncultured Lachnospiraceae bacterium. Taxonomy (GTDB): domain Bacteria; phylum Bacillota; class Clostridia; order Lachnospirales; family Lachnospiraceae; genus Eubacterium_Q. The sequence goes on along the minus strand of CACYJP010000021.1, from coordinate 22,929 downwards.
CATACGTTCCTAAAATATACAGATTTCCGGAATTATCTAATGACACATTGGTTTCTCCAACCTGGTAACAAGTTACATTAGAATTATAAACTCTGAGGTTTTCTCCGGAATTCAAGGTCAAAGTAACAATATTGGTTTCTTCTGTCTCAGCATCATACAATCCGTACTCCAATTCATCATGATCACCAACATGGCGAACTATACATGATACATCAGTTCCACTTACTTCAGGAGTAAGATAAGTTAAAAGATCGGTGCGGTTAACATTCAGCGCTCCGGACGCTACAGGTGAAGGCGCGTCTGCAGCATATGTTTCGATGCATTTATTTGTTACGCCGTCGTTATAGAAGCAGGCGATGGCCATAGCAGCTACAGTTATAAAACATATAATTTTCTTTAACATACTTCTATCAGTTTTATTATTATCTGACTTTTTCATATAACCATCCTCCTTTCATCACTTCCACTCAATAGTTATATCTCTTTCAACAGGCTTGCTGAAATCGTATTGCCACTTTCCACTGGATGCAGGGCTGAGCTTAGGTTCCTGTACCTTCTCACCCTTCTTAACGGTCTGAGTTCCGAAGACTTTGCCATTATATGTAAATGTTACTTCGTACGGTCCTTCGAGGATTCGTATGATTTCAGGATTCGTAATCGAGAGATCCTTTCCTTCATCATTGATACCCTTCAGTTTCAGCAGTACGCTTTCAGGAAGTGTATTATAATCAATGTCTGTAGGCTCAGACACATAATCCGTTGTCGTTCCATCCTCGTAGATGGTTACCTCTTTACCCTTCATTACACTTACTTCATTAGCCGAAACCGTTCCATCCTTATAGACAAGCTTTGATGCAACCTCTCCATCAAATACACATATTCTTGTATATCTGACTCCGTCTATTTCATAAACAATAACAAAGAATACTGTTCCACGAACTGACATCGTTGAGTTCGGTGTGTTGACCTCATAAGTCGAATCCTCAGTAAGCTTATTCTGTATATCATTTGTTATGGATCCCTTAAGGACCTCTATCTGTGTTTTACTGTCGGTTGCATTTCCGGACGCCTTAAGAAGTATCTCGGTCTGTTCCTCGAGATATATAAACTTATCATCATCGGCCTGGATTGAAAGCTTACCGGCATCAAGGGAAACCTTATCACCGGATTCAAGAACCATATTGACGTACGGTGCAATATCACCCTTGCCGTCTCGTGCAACATTTGCAGTACCTTCTACTTCAAAAACCTTTAGCAGACGGTACTCATCTTTTTTATTCATCACAATTAGAACCACAGCTATCGCAGCAGCTATGACTACAAGAAGTGATACTATTATTATTAATTTCTTTTTACTCTTCATAAAAAACAAGATCCCTTTTTATCTTCTTTGTTGAACTTCTCTCAAAAGGTTTATCTCTCAGCACAAGACCGACTATTGAACGGTAGGTTGGCTGGGTGCTGTTATAGTCATCGAGGAATTTCTGGATTTCAGCACGAGTAGCCTCCTCGTCGAGTCCGCTTTGCTCTACTACATCCTTGTCAGGATATACTATTGCAACAAGTCCTTTCTTTCCTCCGACAACAACTATTTCACCGATATAAGGACATATACCAAGCTTATTTTCTAATTCCTCCGGCGATACATTTTCGCCATTTGAAAGAATGATAAGATTCTTGATACGTCCATTTATAAAGAGGAAGCCATCTTCATCCATATATCCTTTATCTCCGGTATGAAGCCAGCCACCACGAAGTGCCTCTGAGGTTTCCTCCGGCATATTGTAATACTGCTTCATTACGCTGCTTCCTTTAACAAGTATCTCGCCTTCCGGTGAGAAGGATATCTCAACGTTGGAAAGCGGTTTTCCAACAGAACCATACTTATAGTCTATTGGAGTATTCGCACTTATAACAGGTGAGCATTCTGACATACCATAGCCCTCCAGGACCTTGATGTCAAGGTCACGGAACTGTTCCAGATAATAATCATCCAGATGCGCTCCACCTGTAAATATATAACGCATACGTCCGCCAAAGATCTAGTCTCTATCATAAGCGGAACCATCAGCATTGAATGAGGCTTGAATATACTCATGTTACGGATCATATGCATAAAGCTGTCACTTACGCAGATAACCGCACCTCTTGCAAAGCCTCTCAGCCAGTCCATCACAAGACAAAATGCATGATGCACCGGAAGCACATTCAGAAGCACAACTCCGGGTGCCGTTGAGAACGACATAGCCTCAAGATTTGAAGCCAGATTGTTCTGTGTAAGCATAACTCCCTTGCTCTTACCCGTCGTACCGGATGTAAAGAGTATCATAGCTATATCATCAGGTTTTGGTTCTGCTCCGTCCTCAGCGCCCTCTCCAGCATGCTTAAGGATTGCAAGATTTTCAAGCTTATCGGACTCGAACTCCTCTTCCGGCTCGTTCTCATCCAAAAGCCATATCTTACGTATTGATTTACATTTTTCAAAAATCGTATCTGCAAGCTCTCGCTTGTCTACGTCAAGGAAGACACCCTCAGCGTCTGAACGATTTATCAGTTCAGCCAGTTCATCTCCCGGAAAGCCCTTATCAAGAGGAACTGCTGTCATGCATCCGGTCACTACACCAAGGTAGCTCTCTATCCACCACACACTGCTTCCACCGATAAATGCTATATGCTTTTTCTCAAAGCCCTCAGCTATGAGACCCTTTCGAATCGCTGTAAGATTCTCATATATTTTTGAATATTTTCTCTCTTGTATATCTTTTTTAACGAGCCACTTTACCGCGGTAAGATCCGCAAATTCCCTGCAGCTGTCCTCCATAACCTCACGGATTAGAGCACTCATTTTTTTCCTCCTTATTTTGACTATTCAGTCATATCATTTTACTTGGATATTATCAGGATCTATCCATCATCTCCTGTATGGTAAGATGTGAATCCTCAAGTCCAAGGAACATGATTCTCATCATGTAATAGTACATAAGCTCGATGTCATGCTCAGAAAGCTTAACTGTCTGATAATGGAATGAGAATTTCAGCTCACCCTTCTCATTAGGTGAAACAGTGAGGTACATCTTCTTCGTAGCCGCACCATTAGCAAACCAGTTGATATGCATAGGAACATTTTCCAGATGCTTGCTGGTCTTGTAGGTCATAACAGGCTGGAATGTCAGATAGCAGCTCTCATAGGTTGTATCATCAGGAGTACCATATCTCTTCTTCATCTCTTCACGGATATAAACCGGATCATAATTACCATGCAGATATACCTGATTCTGTGTCTGCTGAATCAGATAGAGTGCATCCAGAAACTCCGTATCGGCAGGGATTATAGTTCTGCATGGGAACATAATCGTTCTGCTTCCGCCTGATGACCACTCATCATGAGTAGATCTTCTGGAAATAAAGTTCTCTATAGTTATATCCTCCTGACCATTATTCTGCTTAGACAGATAAGTACGCATAGCGAAAAGAAGCAGATTGGTCATAGAAATACTATGCTCTGTACAGAAATTGAAAAGACGTCTTGTTGGATTCGGCTCAAGATAATAATCCTTTACAGTAACGAAAAGCTCCTTACGCTCTATATCCGCTGCTCTGAGCTTTGGATTATTATGCTTCTTTCTAGCTTCCTCAAGAACAGACGGTCCCTGAATATCTGAATAAAGCGGTTCACCGTATTTATCAAAATGTTCTTCCCAGAACTTTTTATCCTTTTCAAATCTTTTTGGATCATTTGCACGCTTCAGATCCTTTTCCAGGACCTTAATATAATCAGCCAGCTCCTTCGGATAATCAGCACCATACTGATAATGCATATAGAGCTGGAATATATCTGCTACCATTACAGCAAGAGCACTTGAATCGACAAGTCTGTGATCCATATGAACAAACATCCCTTTGAAATCTTCAGGAAGATCAACAAGTCTCACCTCGCACATAGAAACGTTGTCACCATCAAATGTAACATACGCCCACTGCTGCATAACCGCATCAGCTGCTGCAAGAGTACCTTCACCACGGAGATCATAATACTCAACCGTATCCTTTGTTTCTTTAACCTGATACTGCTTTACATTACCGTTCTTATCCGGCTTTGTAAACTGTAGTCTCATACAGCCATATCTTTCATACTCCAGAAGTATACACTTCTTAAGGAGCTTAAAATCCAGAGGAGCTTTTAAAGAAGCAACTATACTTACTCCTGACACCTGCTGAGTGCCGTACTCCATAATCCACTGATGATGCATATTTTGCGCTGCTGTTAAGGGATAATACTTCAATTCTCTTACCTCCTATGTATAAAAACTTTTAAACCCAATTACTCTATTATATTTTACACTAATATATATCATTAAAACAAGCTAAAAAAATCCCGCAATAAAGCGGGATTTTGTTCATTATTATGCCTGTTTCTCTGAATAATGATGAGCCTCTTCAAGCATCATTGATTTAACCTTCATAAGACGAACCTGAGTACTTCTCTCATTCTCATCCAGCTTCATGGTTATATACTTGATGCTCTCCTGTGTTTCAGGAATAATAACATGCTCAAGTGCATTAACTCTTCTTCTTGTTTTCTCTATCTCAGCAGCCATAAGCTGACAGGATTTCTCAACCTCTGCAAGCTTAAGCATATCCGGAAAAACTGCAGCAAGTGAATCAACTGCTCCGTCCAGATCGCCTGATGTAAACGCAAAACCATATGAGTATATATCATTTTCATCAGGTGTCCTCGTCTTAAAATCAAAGACAGGGATATCAACACTCATTACATTTTTCTTATCCTGTACAAGAGAAACCTCCTGCTTTGGTGCCATAAGAGCTGTACGAAGAGTCTGCTCAGACATACCGGCCTTTGCAAGAACGAAATTCTTGTTGGCTGCATCAATGCCCTTCTCTACCTTCTCTCGAAGCTCCATATTCACCTTAACAAGCTCAAGGAACTCACGCATAAGCTCATCACGCTTATCCTTTAAGAGTCTGTGTCCCTTTACGGCAGTATTCAGTTTCTTCTTGAGACGTGTTAATTCCATTCGTGTAGGAATTACAGTTTGTGTTGCCATGTCAATTCTCCATTTTTGTAAGTATACTATCTTAGATGCGATTTTCAAATCGTTTGCAAGATAATCAGTTGGAGAACGCAGTTCGAGGACCTTTCGGGTCTCGGCGCTTAACGATTCACAAGTGCCGAGGCACGCAGTGAGAGTTTAGCGAGCGTAGCGTCCGCTAGGGGTAGCCCGAAACGGAAGCGAGAGCGATGCCGAGAAATGCGTTACTCGCAACTGATTTGCAACGATTGAAAATCGTGGCAAAAAAGTCTATATAAGTATACAACTCAAAGCATTTTAGTAATGTTCATCTAATAACTTATCATTGATTCGTTTCAGCTCTGATCTTGGCAGAATACGAAGAAGCTCCCATCCGATGTTCAGTGTCTCTTCGATATCACGATCTGCCTGATAACCCTGTGATACATACTTCTTCTCGAACTCTTCTGCGAATTTAGCATAAAGAAGGTCGATATCTGTAAGTGCTGCCTCACCAAGGATTACCATAAGCTCCTTAGCCTCTTTACCACGAGCATAAGCTGAGAACAGCTGGTTCATGGTAGCCGCATGATCGGCTCTTGTCTTCCCTTCACCGATACCCTTATCCTTCAGACGTGAAAGTGAAGGAAGAACATCGATAGGAGGTGTTACACCCTTACGATAAAGCTCACGTGAAAGGATTATCTGTCCCTCAGTGATGTATCCTGTAAGGTCAGGGATAGGATGAGTCTTATCATCCTCAGGCATGGTAAGGATTGGGATCATTGTGATAGATCCGTTCTTTCCACGCTGACGTCCTGCTCTTTCATACATAGTCGCAAGGTCTGTATACATGTATCCAGGATATCCACGACGTCCCGGAACCTCTTTACGAGCTGCAGATATCTCACGAAGAGCGTCTGCATAGTTTGTAATATCTGTCATGATTACAAGTACGTGCATTCCTTTTTCGAAAGCAAGGTACTCTGCTGCAGTCAGTGCCATACGAGGTGTTGAAATACGCTCTACGGCAGGGTCGTTAGCAAGGTTGATGAAAAGAACTGTTCTGTCGATAGCTCCACTCTCACGGAAGGACTCTTCGAAGAAGTGAGCTTCCTCAAATGTGATACCCATCGCTGCAAATACAACGGCGAACTCTTCATCCTTACCCTTAACCTTTGCCTGACGTGCTATCTGTGCTGCAAGCTGTGCATGTGGAAGACCTGAAGCTGAGAAAATAGGCAGCTTCTGTCCACGAACAAGTGTATTAAGTCCATCGATTGCAGAAACACCTGTCTCGATAAACTCTGAAGGATATGCTCTTGCTGCCGGATTCATAGGCAGACCGTTTATATCCATTCTTGCATCCGGAAGGATCTCCGGGCCACCATCTATGGTACGTCCAAGTCCGTCAAAGACACGACCGAGCATATCTCCCGATACGCCAAGCTCGAGTGAACGTCCAAGGAACTTAACCTTACTACTCTCCAGGTTGATACCTGTAGCACTATCGAAAAGCTGAACCAATGCATTGCTGCCATCTATCTCAAGAACCTTACAACGACGCTTCTCGCCGTTTGCAAGCTCTATCTCACCCAGCTCGTCATACTTTACATTTTCTACTTCCTTTACCAGCATAAGTGGGCCGGCAACTTCCTGTATAGTACGATACTCCTTAGGCATTAGTCATCCTCCTTTCCGATAAGTCCTGATATCTCACGGATAAGTGCATCATGCACTTCCTTATATCTCTCCTCAATGTTACTCTCTTCTGTATACTTATAACGACCGATGTCCTCACGAACATCCATAGCAACGATGTCGTTTATATTTGCACCTTCCTTAAGAGCTTTTGCACTCTCTTCATAGAAGAGGTAAACAAGCTTCTGCATATAGAACTGCTTCTGCATCGATGTATAAGTATCTATCTCATCAAATGAATTCTGGTGCAGGAAGTCCTCTCTAATTGAGCGGGCAGCTTCCATCTTCAGTCTATCCTGAGGTGAAAGTGCATCCATACCTACCATCTTTACGATCTCGTTCAGTGAAGCCTCTTCCTGAAGCAGGCTCATAAGCTCCTGACGGATCTTCATCCAGTCTTCATTTACATTTTCATCAAACCAGCCCTTTATCTCATCTAAGTAAAGGCTGTAGCTGTTCAGCCAGTTGATAGCAGGGAAATGTCTCTGATAAGCAAGCTGTGCATCCAGTGACCAGAACACCTTAACGATACGAAGTGTAGCCTGTGAAACCGGCTCTGATATATCACCACCAGGAGGCGATACAGCACCGATTGCTGAAAGCGCACCCTCTCTCTCATCACTTCCGAGACATACAACATGTCCTGCTCTCTCGTAGAACTGTGCAAGACGAGATGCAAGGTAAGCAGGATAACCTTCCTCACCCGGCATTTCCTCAAGACGTCCTGACATCTCACGAAGAGCCTCTGCCCAACGAGATGTTGAATCAGCCATAAGAGCTACTGAATAACCCATATCACGGAAGTACTCAGCAAGTGTGATACCTGTATAGATAGAAGCCTCACGGGCAGCAACAGGCATATCTGAAGTATTTGCAATAAGGATTGTTCTCTTCATAAGTGACTCGCCTGTACGAGGATCCTTAAGCTCAGGGAACTCGTTCAGAACGTCCGTCATCTCATTTCCACGCTCTCCACAACCGATATATACAACTATCTCTGCATCTGCCCACTTAGCAAGCTGATGCTGGATTACTGTCTTACCTGAACCGAAAGGTCCCGGAACTGCAGCAACACCACCCTTTGCAATAGGGAAAAATGTATCAACGACTCTCTGTCCTGTTATAAGCGGCTGACGTGGCGGAAGCTTTTTCTTGTAAGGACGTCCCTTACGAACCGGCCACTTCTGCATCATTGTAAGAGGCTTATCACCGTCAGCTGTCTCTACGACTGCCACAGTATCCTCTACAGTAAATGAACCACTCTCTATACTCTTGATTGTTCCCTCAACTCCGTAAGGAACCATGATTCTCTGGGTAACAACCTCAGTTTCCTGAACAGTTCCGATCACATCACCGGCTACAACTGTATCACCAACCTTGGCAGTTGCAACAAAGTCCCATTTCTTCTCTCTGTCAAGAGAAGGAACCTCAACACCTCTCTCAAGAAGATTACCACCTGTAACCTCCATGATCTTTGTAAGCGGCCTCTGAATACCATCATAGATGGAACCCATAAGTCCCGGACCAAGCTCTACAGAAAGAGGTACATCTGTAGACTCAACCGGCTCACCAGGTCCAAGTCCTGAAGTCTCCTCATAAACCTGAATCGATGCCTCATCACCGTGCATCTCTATTATTTCGCCGATAAGTCTCTCATTACTAACACGAACAACGTCGAACATATCTGCATCACGCATTCCCGTAGCAATAACAAGAGGTCCGGCAACCTTCTTTATCTTACCAACTACTCCCATGGAGTATCTCCTTTCTACTCGCCAAAGAGGATATCACTACCTACCGCCTGCTCAACCGAGCGACGGACAGCCTTGATTCCGTCTCCTGTATTCCCTTTAACTCCCGGTATCTGAATGATAGCCGGCAGCATGGATTCTCTGTATTTATTGATCACCTTTGTACTTCTTGCAGCAAGCTCTTCTGTAATATAGATAATTCCGTATCCGCTTCCCACAAGATTCTTAAGTGTTTTCTCCGCTTCCTCATATCCGTCCACCGGAAATGTACTGAGACCAAGGGAAGCGAAGCCATAGATACTGTCATAATCGCCTATTACGGCAATTCTGTTATCCTCATCCATACATCTTCCTTACCCTTTCCGAGATAGCATCGTTACTGAAGCCGTTTGCCTTAGCTGTCATAATGATACGCGCCATTCTTATCTCATTTTGCTTAGCCAAGAAAAATGCCACAATAGGACCACTTGACTGAATATTTGTTTTCTGATCCATTATCATATCCATGATATAGTCATCACACCATTTCTCAAAGCTTGAAAAGCCTTCTTTAAGTGCATCAACCGCATCACGATATCCAACCCTCTCGAGAAAATCATAAACCGCTTCTCTGCCTGTTGCAGCAGCTGTAGCAAGTCTTTTTACATCAAATGTACTATTTGGTGCAAGTGCTTCCTCAATTACTTGAAGAGGTCTTCTCGTGTCTGCAGCTCTTACAGCAGTTTTAATATCCGCTATAACAACCTTAGTCTCCGCATAATCGGAAATGAACTTATCCTTTGACTCCTTTGCAGCCTTTTCGGTTGCATCAAGACAGGCTCTGTCTATCATGATATCGAGTCTCTGGCCGTCTCTGGTTGTGAGCATAAGATCAAGAGCTTCTTCCGCCAGCTTTTGCATATCCTGCGGCAGCTTCTCAAAATCCTTTTCTCTGATAATCTTCAGCATCTGATCCTTGCCGTACTTATCATGCTCATAAAATGCCATTCCATCTTCGATGCCGGAGTAAACTTCCTTTATAGCAGCTTTGAGATTGTGATATAAATCCTGTATAAAAAGTACATCTGTGATTTCAGAACCAACTCCGAGATTCTTAAGGAGCCTCATCTGATTTTCTTCCTCAGTCGCGAGAACCGTTTCCATATCGCTTTTCAAGGAATTATCTCCCCATCCCTTTTCGGTCAGGTAGCCGAGCACCTCTGCCTCGCTTTTCATTCCGATCATTGACTGAACATCCGCATCAGTCAGAAGAGACTTTTCCATGACACGAATACTTGCAACTGCGTAGATGTAATCCGCATCTCTCATATCTTTCTCCTTTATCTACCAAAGGATTCCATTAATTATGTCAACCAATTCATCCTTATTCTCATCAAATATAGCATCAAAGGATGAGTTGATTTCAATGTTGCCATACTTAAGAATAAATCCACCATCTATATTCACAGCTTCCTTGGAAAGCTCTACCGTACCACCCTTTTTCGTAGCAACGACATTTGCCTTATCCTCAAAATCAGATGGCACTCTGCTAAGATCCTTCTCACTCAGCATCAGAACTCCTTTATCAGCCTGAACCGACTTCTCAAGGAGCTTAAGCAAAGTTTCGAAATAATCTTCCTTGCCCTGAATCAAAAGCTTAACCTTTGCTTTGCGAATGATATCATCTATCACAAACTGTCTGGTCTCAAGAAGTATAAGTTTCTCAGCCTGTTCGCACTGTGACTGAGTCTTTTTATCTTCCTCAGCAAGCTTTCTGCTTAGCTTTTCATCAGCTGCTGAAAGATATGCATCCTTCTGCTGATTCGCTTTGTCAACCTCTGTTTTAGCAGCTTCCTCGGCAGCAGAGATAATCTTTGCAGCTTCCGCATCAGCATCCTGCTCGATTTCTCTCGTTATCTTATCAATTCCTGCCATAACTCCTCCTTTCTATTCTTCATTGTTATTGTAACGTTAATTCGGAAAGTCCGCGCTCTGCGCTCTACTGTCTGCTCCGCAGACACTTTCCTCATCTACGTTACAGTAACATGCTTCGCATGTTACTACGAAATCATCAACCGTATATCTTTGCTTGCAAGCAAGCACGATATCCGCTTGCTGATTTCTATAACAATTAAGTATCTACATGATTATACGTTGATGTTTGAAACTGCCAGAATAGATATAAGGAGTGCAAGAATTGCATATGTCTCAACCATTGCAGGGAAAAGCATAGCCTTACCAAACTGATCCGGCTTCTTTGCAACTATTCCGATTGATGCAACAGAAGTTTTACCCTGATGATATGCTGAAACAAGACCAACAAGTGCTATAGGCATACATGCAGCAAAGATACCAAGTCCCTGAGTTGTACTAACAGTTGCAGGACTTCCGCCTAAAAGACCTATCTTGGAAAGTGTGATAAATGTAACAAGCAGTCCATAGATACCCTGTGTACCTGGAAGCAGCTGAAGGATAAGAACCTTCGCAAAAAGTGATGGATCCTCGCTAACTACTCCTGCAGCAGCCTGTCCACCTTTTCCTACTCCCCATGCAGAACCAATACCTGCAAGAATTGTTGCCAGTGCAGCACCTGTAAGTGCCAGTGTAAATCCGAGTGACATAAAATTAATCCTCCTTAATCTCGATATACTTATTATTTGATTTAAATGGACTAAACGGGGTTCCTCCCGCGTCATAGAACTTTCCGAAGAACTCTACGTACTGTAGACGATTTGTATGTACATATGCTCCCAGAAGGTTAATTGCAATATTTAGTGTGTGTCCCAAAATGAACACGAGTATAAATATGATTACTCCGAATACTGTCTTTCCCTGCATGCTCGCCATCATGTTGATAACGCTTGCTATAACTCCTGTTGCAAGTCCAAGTGCAAGAAGTCTGGAATAAGAAAGCACATCCGACAGCCATCCTGTGACTCCATAGATATCATATGCACCAAGTGCAATTCTGAGTCCCCAATTCTTATTGGCTCTTCCCGACATCAGAATGATAACCACAAGACCTACGATCGTAATTACCTTTGCCAGCATATTCAACCAGCCCGGGAAGTTAAACTCCATCTGTGCAATAGATGCAAATATCTTGGTCGGAAGAAGCATAAGTATAAGTCCTGTAAGGAACATGTACCATGCAATAACATCCGAGAAAAATCCGACTATATCCTTTTGCTTCAGATATTCATAGCCCTTCATAGCAAGTCCGGCATACAGATGTATGATTCCGAAAAGCAGGCACCAGATAAGAAGTCTCATCGGGCTGTTAAGAGGTGCAAACCATAATGGTTTAAGCACCGCCTGGCTTTGAGGGACTCCGAAGAAGGTATGTGCTATAACATCTATCGCGTCTCCGAAGAAGCCACCGAACATAAATCCCCAGAATGTGGTTGATATTCCACACCAGAAGAACAGTCTGAGCATCTTATTTGTTCCACTAGCCATTCTCTTGTACTTCAGAAGAACTATTCCACAGGCAATAGACATTATTATTCCATAGCCTGCATCGGAAAGCATCATTCCGAATAAGAATACATAGAAGAACGACATAACCGTTGTCGGATCGACTCGTCCATGAGTCGGAAGTCCATAAGACTCAAGCACACCCTCTGAAGCCTCAGAAAAATGATTATTCTTAAGCTTGATAGGTGCAGCCTCATCATCTGTCTCTATCTCGACCACAGCATCATACTTCTCTTCCAGAATCTTCGCTATCCCTTCTGCCTTGTCCTTTTCAACCCAGCCCTGAATAAAGAAAACCTTATCTGACTGTGGAAGCGTTCCGAGGACTCTGTACTTTTCAGATCTTGTTCTGAAATAGTCTGCAGCTATTTTAAACTTAGGGATGTAGCTGACAAACTCAGCTATAGCTTTATCCGCTTCTTCTATTTTCTTTTCTTCAATAACGATATCATTTTTACGCTTCTCTATCGCATCATTCGGAATTCTGTGAGACAGAAACGGCAGCTTACTGTAACCGTGACTCCTCATATTTTCCTCGACCTGATCAGCAACTCTGTTCGTAGCGATAACACAGACGTTGGTTATCTGATTTTCATTGTAGAGAACCTCTACCGTAACAGGGATAGGCTCCTCAAGTCCTTCTGTTGCAATAGCCGTAACAGCTTCCTCTGTCAGCGTATCAGGAAATGTACCAATAAAGATCTTAGTGCACTTCGTTTTCTCACTGTTCAGAGGAATATCAAGTTTACTCCATGGAGACAAAGTCGCTATCTTATTCTGCTTTCGAGTAATCGTGGCTTTACTCTCTGCAATTTCCTTTTCAAGAGCAAGCACATCATTCGCTTTGGAATAATAAAGCCGGCGATCCTTTTCCATATCGCGGTATTCTTTTCTGGAAACAAGGTCATTTTCAAGCTTCAGAAGAGATCCTTTTTTCGAAGTATCATACTTCTCAAGTAATTCGATAACATGATCGAATTCATCAGCTATCTTCTGAAATCTTATTCTCTCTCCCGAGGTATCCATTTTTTCAAATGGTATATCATCGGATTCCAGAGCATCGATCTCCATGGCTCCTATATCCTGCAAAAACTCAAGCGTACCCTTACGATGTTTCTTCGTAGAGTAGATGTTAAGCCTTCGCATCTCAACAATTGCCAAAACTAACTCCGCCTTTCTATATTAATTTAAAAGCTTACTGATAACAGCATCAATAGCCTCATCCTCTTTACCTGCCGCAGTACTCTTTAAGGCATCAGCCTTTACTCTGGCTGCTTCTTTTGCCTTCTCAACCGCTGCTTCTCTTTTCTTGTCAGACTCTTCAAGACCTGTAAGCTCATTTTCCTTAGCCTTCTGTTCTCCGTCCTTTATTATCTGCTCACACTCAGTAACAGAATTCTTACGGATCTTATCAGCCTCAGCTCTTGCACCTGCAACTTTATCAGCAGCGCTTTTTTCTGCAGCCTCTACTGCTTTCATAGCATCTTCAATCACTGCTATTCTCCTTTAATGTTTTTAATAAATAATTAACCAGAATAACCATTAATGTCATCCTAAACATCAACGTTCTAATTATAGTTTATTTGGACCTTTAACGCAACCTGTCAATTTTTAGTTTTTGTCCTCATTTTCGACACTTTTTTCATTCTGTATAGCTTCCTCTTTTGGCTTTTTTCTGCCTATCCTGTTCAAAATAACCGTGATAATTAAAATCAAAATGATATAGCAGAGAGTTGTTGCTATAATCGGCATCATTGTCTCCATGCTTTCCATTCGAATTGTGTTTAAAACAGAGGTCATATCCTGTGTGGAAACATAGCCCACAACCGCTGTCATTTTTATCAGCGTGATGATTCTTTCCTTATAATCCTCAACGACCATAGCCTTACGTTTAAAGAGTATTTCAAAGAATTCCCTGGTGTCTATATATTCAAGTCTGTAATCCTCCTGAAGCTTATCATCCTTACGCGCTTTAGCATTTTTTACGATCATCCTGTATATCTCATCAGCAAAATATATGATAAAGGCAGACTGCGATGCCAAAATACCGCCTATAGACATGTGATTATAAAACGAAAAATAAATCAGCATCAGTATCATTACTACAGGCACAGCATGAACAAGTCCGGTTAATAGCCTGATGAGAAAGACTACAAGTCTGTTTCCACGCTTGCTGTAAATATACAGAATGATTCCCAAAACAGTTCCGAATATCACTGAAACCAGAGTAATCAAAAGCGTAGTGAAGATACCCTTAAAGAACAGCTTGTATCTGTCCCTCTCTATAAATGTCTTCTCAAAGCTTCTTATAAAGGAATCATATGCTCCGCCACCTTCAAGCTCTTCCGAATCATTTCTGACACATATACTTATACCGCCCTCGTAAACAGTTGCTCCAAAATAATAATCCTCCTTACGGCTTTCTGTAATAGTTACTCCGCCTATTCCCGCGTCATATCTTCCTTCTTTAATACCGCTCATAACGTCCGGAAAGTCTGTCTTTACTATCTCAAGACCATAGCCGTACTTTTTACAGAAGCCTATCGCGATATCAACATCATAGCCCACCGCTCTGTCTCGCGATGTATACGCAAAAGGAATACCATTACCCTCATATGCAATAGTGAGCTTTCCGTTTGTATCGGGAAGTGCAGAATAATCTTCACTTGTTTTGTTTTCGGTCCCCTTCCCGAACCATTTTTCATCAAGTGCGCTCAGCTCACCATCTGACTTTAACTCTTCCACGTATTCACTGAACTCAGTACTGTAACGCTCTCCCTTTTCACTCTTCTGAAAAATAAAAGAATATTCAGACTCTTCTATATAGCCCTGAGCCATACGTATGCTTTCGTCACCGCGGATTCTTGCTCTCAGAACAGGTTCGTCATCAGCAAAACCATCTACCTCACCGATCGAAAGTCCCTTAAATGCATCCTCTCTGGTATAATAATCAACTATTTTGGCATTCGGATAGAGCTTTTTAATTTCTGCTCCGAAAAAATAACCTGAAACAACTCCTATTTTCAGTTCTCCGTCACTGAAATCCTGAACTGATTCAGGACTTTTCTTCTTCTCCTCCTTCTCTCCGCACGAAGCCAGAACCAAAGAAGAAAATAAAAGCATCATAAATAAGAGCAATGCTTTTTTTATATTATTTTTGCTTCTTCTATAACTGTTATTTTTCATCATTTCATCTCCATCGATATCAGAAAATATTTAAATACTAATTATCACAGGCCGCCTGTATACTGTCAGCCGCAGCCGCTCTGTCAAACGCAAGTGTAAAGTAGTTATCATTATACGGGTCATATGGTATCTCGTACATTTTCAGCCAGTAATAGCACGCATCAACTACATTCTGAGCATTTCTTATCATGTAATCCATATTCTGATATTCCGGTGACTCAAGCAGATGAATAATAAAATGTGCCTGCATCGTTGGATCACCTATGTTGAACTTATAATTTTCGCCTTCTCCACCCGGACCAAACCAGGTTTCAGCAAACTGATATAATTCCTGCTTTTTTTCGAAGGAGGTATACTGTGCATATCCATAACCTCCATCCTTGTTAACCCACTGGTTATACTTGTTATAATAACCATTTGAGACATTGTCCGCTCTTGACTGGGTAAAATCAGTTTTATCGATTGTCTTTCTGTTTACTCTTTCAGTATAGGACTCGTCATCGATTCCCCAGAGCTGATTATTGTAATCCTCAAGATTGACCGCTGTCAGCTTTGATTCTGAATTAAGATTACACATAACGCCGAGCACTGCTGTTTTATTTCCATCAAAATGTTCCATCAGAAGATTCCACAGCAGCTGATTTTCAGAAATCCCATCAAGTGCAGCATATTCTTTTGTATCTTCAACTATATCAGGGATATCAAGTTCTTCTTCAATAGGAGTATCATCTATAACTCCGGCCTTCTTGAGCTTTGAGCCGGGCATTACACGTTCTATCATAAGGATTGTAAAGAAAAGAACTATCACAGTAATTATGATTACTTTAATCCTTTTCTTCTGGATAAGGTTATTCTTATCTCTGATTATTCGTTTTAACCGGTTCTCTCTTTTAATCTGTTCCTCTTCGACGTATTTTTTTATCTTTTCATCTCTGACACGTCTTTTATCAGCAAGACCATCTCTATGCTTTTTTATTGCAGCGTCCTTCCTTTTTCTGTGTGCTGCAACGATATCCTCATTTCTCTTTTGTCTGGCTTCAAGTCTTTTTCTCTTTTCAGGATCAAGATTCTTATTCTGACTTATTTTCTTTCTATTCTCAGCTATACGTTCATCAGTACGTTTTCTTTTTCTTTCAAGACTCTGATCGTATTTCTTTCTTATCTCATCGACTCTTTTATCATTGGACTCCAAAAAACGCTCTCTTCTGGCGAGCATTTTCTGGTATTCAGCTGATTTTCTTGCGACCTCTTTCCTGGCACTTTCAATTCGCTTTTCATGTGCAGTTTTTCTTGTATTGTCTGATGCTTCACTCATTTGATAAAAGTCCTTCTTTTACAATAGGTATCATAAAAAAACAATTTACTCGTTTCATTATACTCGTCTCATTATACTCGCTTCATTATCCTGTAAATAACATTTCTCCAGAACAGTCTTCCCGATCCCATATCCTTCTGCAGAGACTGAGGAAGCGTCGGTATTCTGTCATAGAGCAGTTCGAAGTATTCAAGCTTGTTTTCCTCTGTTCCGAAGTCAAGTATCTCCACACTAAGAACACTATGTTCAGAACGTCTGAGCTCTGTGACCTGGATCACTACTCCACCTACTGATACACTGTAATCATCTGTGGATATAGTCATCTCAACACGGTCTCCGACTCTTACAGCCTCTGAATCATCAATAAGCAGCTTCACGCTATGCTCTGTAAGTCTGGTGGAAATTCCTTCAAAGCTATCATCATCTCTTCTAAGACTTATCATTTCACCGGCTTTTACAATAACTGAATCTGTATCTGAATCATCATCTCTTCCGTTTATCAGGAACATTACGAGAGCTATGCTGTACAGGTTACGAAGCACCCAGAACAGGATAACAACCATTCCAAATGCATTTGCAATATCAAATATAGCTATAACTCTGATGATTCCGATGATTGACAGAACAAACAGTATAATAAACGGCAGCATCTGCTTTGTATTCTTCTCTTTTTTAACAGCCTTCTTTCCGGATTTATCCGTTACCTGGAACTTGGCAAGTGATATACCAAGCGATTCCTTTATTACCGGGATAAGAAGAAATGGCATAACGCTTAATTCATATATACCGCTCCACTTAAGCGAAACCTTATTTCCACCGACAATTCGAAGACTGAGATCCTGCAGTATAAACATAGGCAGCCAGAAGATGACCAGTTCAAGCCAGTTACACCTGAACACAGGAATCATAAACACAGCAAAAAACAGCGGAGAAAGCACATATATAAGATTCTTAATCGGTGAATACCAATAAGACTTAGAGCTCCAATAGCTGAGCTTCTGTCCCAGTGACAGCCCCTTTCTCCTGAATATCTTGAGCTTCTTTGCAGTATTAATAACACCGCGTCCCCATCTGGTACGCTGTTTGATATGCTCTTTAAAGGTATGCGGAGTCTGTCCGCTTGCAAGTGGTTCAGGAATTGCAAGAGAAAGATAACCCTCTGACTCTATCAGCATTCCCGTAGCAAAATCCTCTGTGATAGTTTCCGTATAAAAACCACCTATATCCTCAAGTGCCCTACGTGATAATACGGTATTAGAACCACCGTAAATAACACTGTTTGTGGAGGTCTTTCCAACCTCAATCGTTCTATAAAAGAAATCCTGTTCATTAGGAATATTATTTTCAGAATAAAGTGCATACTGGAAAACATCCGGATCATAGAAGCACTGAGGACTCTGAAGAAGTCCGAGATGTTTTCTTTTTTCCTCCGGAAGCTTCGCTGAAAGCTTCTCAACATAAACAAAGTAAGGGATAGTCTTAAGAAGGAATTCACTTCTCACTATCATATCCGCATCCAGAGTAACTACATAAGGCGCCGAAGTCTTTCCAAGTGCGTTATTAAGATTTCCGGCCTTTGCGCCCTTGTTGTCCGGACGATCAAAATAACCTACTCCCATTTCTTCAGCGAGTTTTCTCATAGATGCCCTTCTGTTATCATCACATATCCAAATATGAACCTTGGATTTATCCGGATATTTCAGATGCTTACATCCATTTATAGTCCTTTTTAGGAGTTCCTCCGGCTCATTATAGGTTGCGATAAATATATCAACATCCGGAAATTCGTCATCACTGATCACAGGAAGCGGA
The DNA here is from genome assembly GCA_902774725.1 of uncultured Lachnospiraceae bacterium. Lineage (GTDB taxonomy): Bacteria > Bacillota > Clostridia > Lachnospirales > Lachnospiraceae > Eubacterium_Q. Next base: position 4,678 of record CACYJP010000021.1, on the reverse strand, counting down.
TGCTGTTTCATTCCAAGCATATTTGCATAATGTATACATGACTCAACAAATCCAAAAAGCTCCACTATCAAAAGAAGGAGATTACATACGATCGGAAGCCATCCTGCTGACTTATTTATTGAGTAAAGAAGTCTCCAGCACAGATAAACTGATGATACATATATCGAAGCACAGATAAGAATTCTTTTCAGATATGTAGGAAGCTTTTTCTCATCACCTGCGCCTGCACTATCTCCTACTCTTACTAAATCATCATAGGTCTTTATCTTGCTTGAACTGATTTTCTTAATCACTAAAATAACCAGTGCTAAAAGCATATAAAACGCAAAGAAGCAAAGGGCAATAAACGGCCAGCTTCTTACCGATCTGGTTTCATCATTTCCTAAAGCATTTAGCTGTATCAGGAAATAATCAAATAGTGAATACTTTATCCTGGTCTTACCCTGTGTTATATACTCAGGGTTTTCTCCCTGAATAAGAGCCTTAATCCACTTTCCCGAATCCGTTAGGTCGTCATCTGAAAGATGCTTCTTCTCTCCTGATGTCGCCTTTATGAAGGAAGATGATTCATTTTTATTTGACAGGTTCCATACAACATAGCTAATAGAATTATCATGCAGATAATCGAACCAGGTCTCTGCATTTTCATAATCAATTCTTCCATTACCATCAGCCTCTGTTATACCGCACTCTGAAATAAATACCGGAAGCCCATCCTTTCTGGACTGTTCCAGAGTATCCATCATATCATCGTAATGTGAGGCAGCATAAAAATGAAAGCTGTACATAACATTTTCAAAATCAAGTCTCTTCTCAGCCGGAGATGCAAGATCCTGATCATAATCAGGTGTACCAACTACAATAAGTGCATTTGGACTGTTTGCCCTGATAATTGGGATAATTCGATTTGAGTACTCATAGATATCGTCCCACTTCGTCGGACCATTTGGCTCGTTACATATCTCGTAGATAATACTTGGATCATTTGCGTATTCCTTTGAAATGTCATCAAAGAACTTTTCAGCCTTCTCAACATTTATCATAGGATTATTATCGTTTAAGATATGCCAGTCAACGAGGACATACATATCATTTTCTTTAGCCGCGTTTATACCCTTATGAAGCATCTTCAGACTTTTTTTCTTATCCTTCAGATACTGTTCTGTATACATCGGAAGACGAATAAAATCAGCTCCCCATTCCTCGGACATCTGCTTAAATAGCTTTGAGTTAATATAATCAGGATACCAGGTTAGACCATGGGTGCTTATACCCCTGATCGTAACCTTTTCTCCTTTTTCATTAACTATGTCCATTCCGTTAACGGAGAGCTGACCATCAGTCGAAGGTCTGGCATCATTATATGTGTAGGACTCATCCTTCTTTTCATTTTCAGCGGCGGATACTTTATTTGTACCCGCAAAGACGGATGTCAGAAAGAAAACTACAACACCAATAAAAACTAAAATCCTATAAAATGTTTTCTTATCTTTTTTACACATATAATTTGCCCACCCTAATAATTAAATTATATATACTAAAAGAAAACTATTACATATTTTCCTTTATCTGTTCATAGATACCATCAGCATCCAGCTTGTACTTCTTGAGAAGTTCAACTGCAGGACCGGACTCGCCAAATGTATCTCTTACCCCAATTCTGTAAAGTGGTGCAGGACACTCCTCGGCAAGCACCTCTGCTACTGCTCCGCCAAGTCCGCCGATTATTGAATGCTCTTCAGCTGTGAAGAGCTTCTTTGTTTCCTTTGCAGCCTTGATGATTATATCCTTATCGATAGGCTTGATCGTATGTATATTGATTACTCTCACACTTACTCCGTCAGCTTCAAGCTTTTCAGCTGCCTTAAGTGATTCACCAACCTCAAGTCCTGTTGCAAGGATTGTTATATCAGAACCATCCTTAAGAGTTACTCCCTTGCCAACCTCGAACTTGTAATCAGCATTATCATTTATTACAGGAACAGCAAGACGTCCAAATCTCATATATACAGGACCGTCTATCTCATAAGCAGCTCTTACTGCAGCCTTAGCCTCAACATCATCAGAAGGATTGATGATCGTCATTCCCGGGATAGTTCTCATAAGAGCTATATCCTCATTACACTGATGTGAAGCACCATCCTCACCAACTGAGATACCGGCATGTGTTGCGCCGATTTTGACATTCAGATGTGGATATCCAATTGAATTACGTACCTGCTCAAAAGCACGACCTGCTGCAAACATTGCGAAGGTACTGGCGAATGGTACCTTTCCACAGGTTGCAAGACCTGCTGCTATTCCCATCATATTTGCCTCTGCGATTCCGCAGTCTATATGTCTTTCCGGAAAAGCCTTCTTAAAGGTTGCTGTCTTTGTTGCAGCAGCAAGGTCGGCATCAAGAACTACCAGGTTCTCTTTCTCTTTTCCAAGCTCTGCAAGTGCATTTCCGTAACTGTCTCTTGTAGCTATTTTAACTATATCTCCCATTATCCTGATACCTCCTAGTCCTCTAAGTCCTTCATTGCAACTTCAAACTCCTCATCATTTGGAGCCTTACCATGCCATCCGCACTGGTTCTCCATAAAGGAAACGCCCTTGCCCTTAGTGGTTGACATAATAATTGCAGTTGGTTTTCCACTTGTTGCCTTTGCATTTTCAATGGCCTTCTCGATCTCATCAAAATCATGACCATCAATACTGATAACATTAAATCCAAAAGCAGCAAACTTTTCAGGTATTGGATAAGGTGAGCATACCTCATCTATAGCTCCATCTATCTGAAGATTGTTATTATCTACAATAACTGTAAGATTGTCCAGATTTCTAAAGGACGCGAACATTGAAGCCTCCCAGATCTGTCCTTCCTCTATCTCACCATCACCGCACATTGCATAAACTCTGTAAGACTTTCCATCAAGCTTTGCAGCAAGAGCCATACCAACTGCTGCAGAAAGTCCCTGTCCTAAAGAACCTGATGACATATCCACTCCAGGTATATGCTTCATATCAGGATGTCCCTGGAGATAAGAGCCTGTATGACGAAGTGTTGTAAGATCATCCTTTGAGAAGAAGCCTCTGTTTGCAAGCACGCTGTAAAGTGCAGGTGCTATATGACCCTTAGACAAAACAAATCTGTCTCTGTCAGCCTTCTTCGGATCAGCCGGATCAATATTCATCTCCTCAAAATAGAGATATGTAAGCATATCTGCTGCAGAAAGTGATCCACCCGGATGTCCGGACTTTGCACTATGAACTGCTGTAACTATACCCTTACGAACTTCGTTAGCAGTTTTAATGAGTTCCTGTTTTCTTTCCTCGTTCATTTTTCTACTTCCTTTTCTTTGATTCTATATTTATTGTTTATATATTACTTATTCTATTATCTGTATTACTGTCTGTTTTATTATCTGTTTTACTTTTAATTATTCTAGTTTAATATCCGCAGAGGTTGCTGTTGGTGTGAGTATGATAGTCGGGTTCGGGAAATTAACTCCCACCTCTTCCGGCGTTGGTTCAACAAAGGATGTCTTTGCTCCCTCTATATGAACCTCATCCTCATCTATGGTTATGATCACAAAAAGCGGATCCGTGTAAACACACATATACTGAACACTCGGATAACGGTTTTCAGTTTCTTTATCAAATCTATGTGCTGCAAACTGTGGCGGAACAGAATAACCGGAAATACTGTTTACACTGTAAACCGGAATTCCATTTTGCTCCTCCAGAAGATCCTGATGCTTATGTCCATTGATACAAAGCTTAACCCCGTTAGGTGCCTTGCTGAGCACATCAAACACCTGCTCGTAATTAATAACATTTAAGAATGCATCATTAAGACCTTCGTGACAGAAAACTATGGATGGCTTATCTGTCTTACTCAGATCCTCCTCAAGCCAGGAAAGCTCATCGTCCGGAATAAACGGAAACGGTTCATTTCCCCGGAACATCCATTTCATATAGTTGCCCTTCTCAAAGTCTACTACCTCACCATCAGGGTTAGCAAAGTTTGCATCGAGCACAATAAAATGGTAATCCTTAACATCAAAGGAATAATATTTTGACTTCATCTTCCAAAAGTCCATGACCTCTTCCTTTGTATATAGATCAAGATCATGATTACCCAGAACATGATAGAAAGGAGCGTTAAGCTTTTCAAAGGACTCCAGCAGCTTTACACGGCAGGCTGCATTATTTCCCTTATCCTCAAGAGTATTTCTCATGACCGGTGATACTCTGTCTTCGGCACAGATATAGCTTCCTTTAAACGGAGGCTGAATAAAATCTCCCAGCTGTATGGCAAAGTCAACCTTCTCTTCATTAGCCCTTTTTATAAATGTATCTATTCTGAACTGGGCATCATGGACTATATCAACATGAAGATCAGTCATAACAGCTACTTTAATCATAAATCCGAGTACCTCCCGAAAGAATAATTTCAAAAACTATCTCTCATTGTACCACAAAGTAATCAATTTTTTAACAACAAATGAGAGGACAGTTAACCTTTGCCCTCTCATTCTTTTCATTTAGTATATATAAGGATTTTTTGTGATTAAAATTAAAGATTACTTATGCGAAAGGGTTCTCTGATGGATATCTTACGCCAGCCGGCTGATTATAGTTGATCTCATCCAGCTCTACTCCGATAAACTTAAATACCTCAAAGAGAAGT
>CACYJP010000020.1 GCA_902774725.1 uncultured Lachnospiraceae bacterium | reverse complement strand
TGCAACTAAAGAAATACTTGATAATCTATGTTTAGATATTCCTGTTTATGGAATGAGAACAAACTCAGAAAGTATGTTATGGAATGTCTGAAGCAGGTGATGTATGTAATCGCAATTACAGTCGTTTGTCTGGCTGGTGCATGGCTGCTTGGTATCCCGGTACTATCAGCACTTTACGGAGTAGATCTTTCTCCATACAAATATGATCTTCTCATAATGATGCTCGGAAGTGGACTGCTTGGTTTTGCAGGTCTGCTCGCAAACCTGCTTACGGTAATGAGATATCAGAATGCTATTCTTGGAGGATATATTGCGGTTTCGGTAATTGCATTTTTCTTCTCAGACAAAGCCGTTGTAGAGCATGGCATAAGAGGAGCGGTTCTGATATACCTGGTTCTGCTGCTGATACTTAGTATGATATTCCTTGCCGAGTACGTGTATGGAATATTCAGGAGAAGGGATCAGCTTAGAAAAGCGAACGCTGCTCAGTAAAACTACTGTGCTTGATATTTGGATGAGTTTATATTATTATTACTATAACTGTAAATTTTTACTGCACTATATGTGAGGCGGAATATGGATAGATATAATGAACAGCACACACAGGATATCGATATAGAACGTGAATACACTATAGAGGTAGCTGATGTGGTTGCTCAGGTTTACGAAGCTCTTTCGGAAAAAGGTTATAATCCTGTTAATCAGATAGTTGGTTATATCATGAGTGGAGATCCTACTTATATAACCAGCTATAAGGGTGCGCGCAGTCTTATCATGAAAGCAGAGCGCGATGAGATACTTGAGCTTCTTATGGAAAACTATATAGAGACTGTTCTTAAGTAGGTACTGTGTTATGAGAATTATGGGACTCGATTATGGTACTAAAACTGTAGGTGTTGCTATATCTGATGATATGATGATAACTGCACAGCCGGTTGAAACAATCGTTAGAGAGAGAGCAAATAAGCTCAGAAAAACGTATCAGAGAATCGAAGAGCTGATAAGCCAAAATGATGTCGAAAAGATAGTGATTGGTAAACCTCTTAATATGAACGGAACTGAGGGTGAAATGGTTCAATTGATGAGAGAGTTTTCTCAGGAATTATCAAGGCGAACAGGGCTTGAAATAATTGAGGTAGATGAGAGGCTTACAACATCTGAAGCTGACAGGATACTTAAAGAAACAGGAGTTGCTATATCGGGGAGAAAAGAACATATAGATAAGATGGCGGCTGCTATAATTCTGCAGACGTATCTTGATATGAATAAAGAACTTAAATAAGACACCGGAATAATAATCCTGTGTCTTTTGTGCATAATTATCGACGTGGAGGATCGGTTTGAAAAACGAAGGTGGAAAAGTAAAGATCATACCGCTTGGTGGACTTGAACAGATAGGTATGAACATCACCGCTATAGAAAGTGGCGATGATATTATAATTATAGATGGTGGACTTGCATTTCCAGATGATGATATGCTGGGAGTTGACCTTGTTATTCCTGATATCTCGTACCTCAGAGATAACAAAGATAAAATAAGAGGAATGGTTGTAACTCACGGACACGAGGATCATATCGGATCTATTCCGTATATTGAAAAGGAAATAAGCATTCCTATTTATACTACTAAGCTTACAATGGGACTTATTGAATATAAGCTTGGCATGCATGGTCTTCTGGAAAATGTCAGAAGAAAGGTAGTAACCTATGGCCAGATCATCAATCTCGGCTGCTTCAGGATTGAGTTTATCAGGACGAATCATTCGATTGCTGATTCCTGTGCTCTTGCTATATATACGCCGGCCGGAATCATAGTTCATACAGGAGATTTTAAGGTGGATTATACTCCTGTGTTCGGAGATGTTATTGATCTTCAGAGATTCGGTGAGCTTGGTAAAAAAGGTGTGCTGCTTCTAATGGCGGATTCGACAAATGTCGAAAGGACCGGATATACACCATCAGAAAAAATGGTCGGAAAAACTCTGGACAGAGTGTTTGATGATATAAGAGACAGAAGACTCATAATTGCTACATTTGCTTCAAATGTAGACAGAGTTCAGCAGATAATTAACTCTGCTTATAAATACGGGCGCAAGGTTATCCTTGAGGGAAGAAGTATGGTCAATGTTATGAATATTGCTTCTGAACTCGGATATATAAGTATACCGGATAATACTCTGATAAATATCGACGAGGCGAAGAATTATCCTGATGAAAAACTCGTTTATATAACGACAGGTTCTCAGGGTGAAAATATGGCAGCGCTTTCAAGGATCGCAGCATCGATTCACAATAAGATATCTATCGTGCCCGGTGATGTTGTTATTTTCTCATCAAGTCCTATTCCGGGAAATGAGAAATCAGTTTATAAGGTTATGAATGAGCTGGAGCAGAAGGGCGCGAGAGTTATATATCACGACACTCATGTTTCCGGACATGCGTGTCAGGAGGAGCTTAAGCTTATATATGCTCTTACAAAGCCTAAGTATGCAGTTCCTGTTCATGGAGAATACAGACACCTCAAGAGACATTCAGAGCTTGCGAATGATATGGGCATTCCTAAAGAGAATATCAAAATACTTACCTGTGGTGATGTGCTTGAGGTTGGGGAAGACAGCTTTGATATAGTAGGTAAGGTTCCATCAGGTGGTGTGTTTGTTGATGGACTTGGAGTAGGAGATGTTGGAAATATAGTAATTAAGGATAGACAGCATCTTTCTGAGAATGGTCTTATGGTTGTTGTTATTACCCTTGAAAGCGGCTCTAATCAGCTGCTTGCCGGGCCGGATATCGTATCAAGAGGTTTTGTCTATGTAAGAGAAGCTGAGATGCTGATTGAACAGTGTAAGGATATAGCTGAGGAAGCTGTGCAGCGTTGTATTACAGGAAGTGGTGCTGATTGGAGCAAAATAAAGGCTTGTATCAGGGAGGACCTTGGTGAGTTCCTGTGGCAGAAGACAAAGAGAAGACCAATGATACTTCCAATCATATCTGAGGTATAGAAATGGATGAGCTTATAGAACAGTGTAGAAAACTTAATCAGCTGATCATTGATTCTAAAGAATATCAGAGCTTTATCATTGCAAGGAACTCTATAAAGTCGAATGAGGAGCTTTATGGTAATCTTATGGAGTTCAAGAGAAAATATGAGGATGTGATGAAGTACACAGAGGGGAATCCCTTTGATGAGATTCACAAGCTCTATTATGATAATGATGAGCTAATTCATAATTCAACGGTTAATGAGTATCTCAGAGCGGAGAGTGCACTGTCCAGATTGGTTAAGAAGATTATTGCTGAGATTACTGAAGGAGTTAATATTTAGAGGATATATTTAAAGCTTATATAAAGCTTATTTACAGCTTATATAGAGTAGAAATTAGTTAGTTAGTAGATCAATTAGGTAGAGATTCATGAATAACGCAAGAAGGAAAAAAGCATTAAAAACTGAAAACAGACTGAGAGTGGCACTTTATTACTCTTTTCAATTACTGGTTGATGTGATTATAGTGCTTATCTGCGTTAAGGCATTTTCTGCCTCTTTCAATTTTGCGCATGATGTATTTGTTGATTCGGCAAAGGATTATCGCAATAGTGATCTGATCGTTGTCAAGATAGCACCTGATTCTTCTACGAGTACTATAGCTAAACAGCTTTATGATAGCGGTGTTATAAAGAATAAGTATGTAATGATGGCAAAGATCAAGCTTAGCGAGGTTGGTGGAAAAATCAAGGCCGGAACATATACGCTTTCACCATCTATGAAGTATAGTGAAATAATCGGAATACTTACAGGTGGCGCCTCTGTCAATACTGAGATTGAAGATGCTACGAAAAAGAAGATAAATACACCAACAGATGCGGAAGAGGTAGTGGATAATTCAGAGGCCGGAGCCGGAGCCGGTGATGAGGGCGATGACTTTGTTGATAACTCTGAAGGCACAGATGGAACAGAAGGAACTGACGGTTCGGGCGAAAATAATCTTCCGAATGAGGCCGGTGAATAAGAATGGATTATAATAGAATAAGAGATTTTATACTATCATACAGTCATGATGATGAAGGGATACTAAAGGAGATGTACGATTATGCACTTCAAAATGAAGTACCTATCATCAGACGTGAATCTAGAGATTTTTTAATAACTCTTCTTGTTAGTTTAAAGCCGAAGAGGATACTCGAAATAGGGACGGCGATCGGGTACTCGGCGATAGTGATGGCTCAGGCAACGTGTGAGGCGGTAATCGATACCTGCGAGCTGGATGCTGTGAGAGTCACAGAAGCAAGACAGTTTATTGACAAAGCGGGACTTAAATCCCGAATAAATGTTTTTGAAGGAGATGCTATCAGTACATTAAAGTCCTTAAAGGAAAATCTTTATGATTTTGTCTTTATTGATGCGGCGAAAGCACAGTATCAGAATTATCTGGACTGTGTTCTGGAGATGGCACAGAGTGGAACTGTTATAGTGTCAGATAACATTTTGGCTGATGGTGATGTCCTTGAATCACATTTTCTTGTGGAGAAGAGAGATAGAACGATACACGATAGAATGAGAGCATATCTGTATAGTATAAAAAATGACTCGAGACTTGAAACTGCTATACTGTCTGTTGCTGATGGTATGGCAGTTTCTGTTGTTAAGTAAAGAAAGAAATATATAAGGAAGAAAATGATTATGAAAAAACCGGAATTACTCATACCTGCAGGCGGGCCTGAAACATTAAGAGTTGCGGTTGATTATGGAGCGGACGCAGTATATATAGGTGGAAACAGATTCGGACTCAGGGCTAAGGCAGATAATTTCAGTCGAGAGGAAATGGAAGAGGGACTTAAGTATTGTCACAGTCATGGAGTTAAGCTCTATGTCACCACAAACATTTACGCTCATAATGAGGATATCGAAAAAGCAAAGGATTACTTCGAGGAGTTAGTTGACATAGGTGTGGATGCTGTGCTTATTTCGGATCCGGGACTTTTTAGTATCGCGAGAGAAGTCCTTAAGGATACCAAAACAGATATACATATCAGCACCCAGGCAAATAACACAAACTATATGACTTATAAGTTCTGGTATGATATGGGCGCGACGAGAGTTGTTGCTGCGAGAGAGTTATCGCTTAAAGAGATAGCTGAGATACGAAAGAATATTCCGGAGGATATGGAGATAGAGGCTTTTATGCATGGGGCTATGTGCATATCCTATTCGGGTAGATGCCTGCTTTCTAATTATTTTACCGGAAGAGATGCGAATAGAGGTGCTTGTACACACCCTTGCAGATGGAAGTATGCGGTTGTTGAAGAGCATCGCCCAGGTGAGTATCTTCCTGTCGAAGAGGATGAAAGGGGAACATATATCTTTAATTCAAAGGATCTTTGCATGGTAGATAAGATTCCCGATCTTGTTGAGGCGGGGATTGATTCGTTTAAGGTAGAAGGCAGAATGAAGACCAATCTTTATGTTGCTACTACTGCAAGAACGTATAGAGAGGCTATAGATGATTATTATGAGTCGCCTGAGCTTTATTATTCGAAGCTTGAGCATTATAAAGAAGAGATATCGGCCTGTACAATGAGAGACTTTACCAGAGGCTTTTATTACGGAAAACCATCTGAAGAAGATCAGATATATGATAATAATACATATATAAAGAATGCTACTTATATAGGGCGAATCGAAGAGGTGGATTCAGATGGCGGAGTGATTATTTATCAAAAAAATAAATTTTCGCTTGCAGAAGAACTCGAATTGATGTACTATAGTCCGGTTTGCGCCACGCTCAGGGTGAGCTGCATAAAGGATGAGTTTGGGAATGAAATGGAGTCTGCTCCACATCCTAAACAAAAGCTTAAGGTTTACTTTGAACCAATCGGCGAAACTGATCAAAAAGTGCAAATGGAAATTAAACCAGGAATGATAATTAGAAAACGAGAATAATATTATTTTTGTTTGATATTTGATACATTTATGATATAATCTTTATGTTAACGTCTCGAATTATGCTTTAGTGCAAAAAATCACGAGATTTTAATAAAAAATTTATGGAGGAGTAGGTATTAAATGCGATTAGCGGGTGCGAGAAAAAAGATACGTATTGGTGATCTTCTTGTAGAAGCCGGCGCTATTACAGAAGAGCAGCTGCAAGAGGCTTTAACCAAGCAGAAAGAAGAAGGTGGCATGCTGGGTAATGTCATCATGGATCTCGGATTTATATCAAGAGAGCTTCTTATCACGGTGCTTACAGCACAGCTTGGAATTGACTACTGTGAGATACAGAGTGTAAAGATTGATGAGGATGTTGTTGATCTGGTTTCAAAGGATTTGGTTCAAAAGTACAAGGTTATGCCGATAGGCTTTTCTGAAGAAAATCCTAACATTCTTCAGGTTGCGATGGCTGATCCTCTTGATCTTATGGCTATAGATGATATCAGCATAGCCAGTGGATATCAGATAGAACCACTTATTTCGTTTGAAGATGATATAGAGAATGTTATCGGTAAGCACTATGGTAGTGCTGAGGCTATGGAGGCTGCAGAAGCCTACAAACTCGAAATGGGAAGCGGATCTGATGATGAAGAGGGTGGATCAGAAGAGGTTGATAATTCTCCTATCGTACTCCTTGTTAATCAGATAATTGAAGGTGGAGTAAGGCAGCGTGCATCCGATATTCATATAGAGGCTCTCGAATCAAATGTCCGTGTAAGATATCGTATCGATGGTGCTTTGAAGCAGGTTATGACTTACGAGCTTAGTATTCTTCCTGCTATCAGCGCGCGTATCAAGATCATCGGTGGTATGGATATCGCTGAGAAGAGAAAACCTCAGGATGGTCGTATCACAATCATAGTTGATAGAAAAGAGTTTGATGTCCGTGTTTCTATTCTTCCTACAGTATATGGAGAGAAGACGGTTATGCGACTTACCTCCAAGGATGGACTTACAAAGCCTAAGTCGGGACTTGGATTTACAGATGAAGAAATCGAAGTGTTCGATGGTATCCTCAGTAATCCGCATGGAATAATTCTTGTTACAGGACCTACAGGATCAGGTAAATCAACAACGCTGTATACTTCTCTTTCGGAGCTTAATACAGAAGATGTTAACATTATCACGGTCGAAGATCCTGTCGAGGCAAATATAAATGGTATAAATCAGGTTCAGGTTAATGTTAAAGCAGATATGACATTCGCTGCTGCTCTTAGATCTATCCTCCGTCAGGACCCTGACATAATAATGATAGGAGAGATTCGAGACGGTGAGACTGCACAGATAGCGGTTCAGGCGGCTATCACAGGACACCTTGTTGTGTCAACACTACATACTAACTCAGCCGCGTCGACGGTTACTCGTATTATAGATATGGGTATTGAACCTTATGTTGCAGGTGATGCGCTTGTAGGAGTTATAGCTCAACGTCTTGTAAGAAGACTTTGTACATCATGTCGAGTTCCAAGACTTGCAGATGAAGATGAGAAAATAGTACTTGGTGTTGAAGATCCTGAAGAGGACACAGTAATATACGAACCGGTTGGCTGTCCTCTTTGTAACGATACCGGATACTCAGGTCGAATCGGTGTGTATGAGATGATGCCGGTTTCAAAGAAGCTTCAGTCGGTTATCGCTAAGGGAGCTACAGCTGATGTTATCGAGGCGCAGGCTCTTGAAGAGGGAATGTCAACGCTGAAGATGTCAGCAGCAAGGCATGTTCTTAAAGGTACAACATCACTTGCTGAGATGAAGAAGATAGTATACACCACAGGTGATAATTACTAAAAATGTACTATAATTATATGTGATTACAATTCGTACTATATGATTACTATATAATATAGAAGAAATAAATAAAATTAGAACATATAAAAAACACAAAACACACATATAAAGAAAACAAACTCATGTGTATAATAAATGAAAGAATGGGGGTAAATGTAAATGATAGATATGGACGAACTCCTCAGCCTCGCGGTTGATGAAAATGCATCTGATATTCACCTAGCTGTTGGTATTCCGCCAAAGTTCAGAATTAACGGTGGTCTTCAGGAGGTTGATGTTCCTCCTCTTTCAGCTTCAGAGGCTGCAGAGAGTATTGGAATGACAATGAACGAAAGACAGAAGGCTATCCTTAAGGATAGAGGTGAATGTGACTTCGCTTATTCCGTAGGCGAGAAAGGACGTTTCCGTGTTAACGTATATATGGACAGAGGAAATATGGCAGCTGCTTATCGAAAGATAGATACTGTTATTCCAAAGCCGGAACAGCTTGGACTTCCTCCTGCAGTCGTAGATCTTTATAAAAAGAAGAGAGGACTTGTTCTTGTTACAGGACCTACCGGATCAGGAAAGTCTACAACACTTGCTTCTATTATTAATAAAGCAAATGAAAATACAAGTAATCATATAATCACTCTAGAGGATCCTATAGAGTACATACATCATCATAAGAAGTCGATAGTTAACCAGAGAGAACTTGGAATGGATACACTTTCCTTTGATAATGCACTTAGAGCTGCACTTCGTGAGGACCCTGACATAATCCTTGTTGGAGAGATGCGTGATCCGGAAACAATTCAGATAGCTATTACAGCTGCTGAGACCGGACACCTCGTATTTTCAACACTTCATACAATTGGTGCAGCTGCAACTGTAGACCGTATCATCGACGTATTCCCACCACATCAGCAGCAACAGATACGTATTCAGCTCGCTATGGTTATCGAAGGTGTTATATCACAGCAGCTTCTTCCGACCGCAGATGGACATGGAAGATGTGCAGCGTTTGAGGTCATGCTTGCTAATTCAGCTATCAGAGCTCAGATCCGTGAAGGAAAGACACATCAGATTGAGTCGACTATTCAGACATCCAGAAATATCGGTATGGTTACAATGGATGATTGCCTTGTTGAAATGTTTAGGAACGGACAGATCAGTAAGGATAATGCGCTTCTGTATGCACAGGATCAGTTAGGTATGAAGAAAAATCTTTACTAAAATCAGAAATTGTGAATTTTTTGTGAAAAACGACCAAATATTTACTGTTTGTTCATATATTGTTTACAAAACAGTTGCAATTTTATGTAAAGTATTGTATGTTATATTAAATATTATGTGGAAAAATGGGCGGAGGATAGAATATGGCTAAGTATAATTATAGGGCTATGGATGCGAACGGTAAGATAAAAAAAGGTACCGTTGACGCAAACACCGAAGAAGCTGCGAAGACAAAACTTCGTAACGAGGGACTAAGCATTACCGAATTTGGTGAAAGTAAAGATATCAATTTCGGTTTTGGAAAGAAGGGTGTTAAGAATAAAGACCTTTCAGTTTTCTGTAAGCAGTTCGCTGCTGTTCTTAGAGCCGGTGTGCCGATCATTCAGGCACTTGATATGATGGCAACAAGTATGGAAAACAAAACACTTAAGGAGGCTATAGAGGAAGCTGAGACTCACGTGCAAAAAGGTGGTACTCTTGCAGATGCACTTAAGCTTAATCCAAAGGTTTTCCCTGAAATGCTTTCAAACATGGTTGCTGCCGGTGAGTCATCCGGTAAGCTCGAGATATGTTTTGAACGTATGGCAGCACAGTTCGAGAAGGACGGACACATAGAAGGAAAGATCAAGAGTGCTATGATGTACCCAATCGTAATCCTGGTTGTTGTAATCGGTGTCGTAATCCTTATGCTTACATCTGTAGTACCGACATTTGCAGAAATGTTCGAGGAAATGGGAGCTAAGCTTCCTGTGGCAACTACGATGCTTGTAAATGCGTCTAATTTCCTTACAAAACGTTGGTACATCGTTCTCTTGGTAGCAATTATTATTATAGTTGGTATCAAGATGTTTGCTAAGACAGATTTTGGTCAGCAGTTTAATGGTAATCTTGCTCTTAAAATGCCAATATTTGGTAACTTAAATGTAAAGACGGCAGCTGCAACATTCTCAAGAACATTTGCTACACTACTTGCATCAGGTATTCCGATGGTTGATGCTATTGAACAGACAGCAAATGTAATGAAGAACAAGGTCGTAAGAGATAAACTTAAGGATTGTAAGGTTCAGGTTATGAGAGGTGTTCCTCTTTCGAAACCTATCAAGGATATGGACCTTTTCCCACCAATGCTTCCACAGATGATGCATATTGGAGAAGAGACAGGTAATATTGAAGACATGATGGAGAAGGTTGCAGACTTCTATGAGGATGAAGTAGATCTTGCAACAGATGCGCTTACATCAGCTATGGAACCACTTATCATCGTTGTAATGGCGGTTGTCGTTGGTGCGATGGTAGTAGCTATCTACTCACCAATACTTAGTATGTACGATGCAGTTGATAGTTATTAAAAAATGGTATAAGAGGCTCTTAGCCTTTTATATATAAAGTTGTTATACCGCCGGGCGAGCGGCAGTATTATACACTATTTATAATTATTTCCAAGAAAAGGAGAAAGAGAATATGAAGAATAAGGGATTTTCACTTGTTGAGCTTATTATCGTTATAGCTATTATGGCTATTCTTGCTGCAGCTATTGCACCTGCACTTATCAGATATATTGATAAGTCACGTAGATCAGATGACGTTGCTGCAGGTGAGACAATCAACACTGCTACACAGGCTGCTCTCGCTAACGAGGACGCTTATGATGAGATTCAGGATTTCATGCCTACAACAGCTGGTGCTGCAACTGTAGTTGCTACAGCTCCTAAGGATAAGCCTTTCGTTAAGGGTTCTGGTGTTACTTCAGGTACAATGGCTACTTTCCTTTCAGAAGTTAACTCTTCATGTGGAGGAAATTCACCAAAGCTTAAGTATACAAAGAACAAGGCAGCTCACTGGACAATCGGTGTTAACGATGCTGGAAAGCCTGTAGTATGGCTTGCTAAGAATGCAAACGGTACTGATTGGGAGATTCAGCCTACAATCTGCAAAGATTATAAGTAATCTATAAGTAATTTAATAGGATAAGACATTAAACTCGTCCTTTAATGTCTTATCTTGTTGCTATGTAAAATGATCAGCGGTTTTTATTTCTCTCTTTACGTATATATTTTAAGCTTTTGGAACAAAGTAGGAAAAGTATATAGGTAAAGGGAGTATGGGGGAGGCAAGATACACCCTTAGGTTATGCCTGCTTTACTTACGGCTGATCACTGTAAGAAGGCGAGTATGCCTTTATAAATAAAAACTACTGAAAAATGAGGGAGGCTATAGAATGGCAAATAACAGAGTCTTATCAATAGACATTACTAATGAAAGTATTACTATTGTAGAGATCACTGCTTCGCAGAAGAAGCAGACCTACATTCACAAGGTTCTCATTTTTGAGACACCTGAAGACGCATTTGAGGATGGACAGATACGTGATATCCAGAGAATCGCTGGTGAGATTAAGGGACAGCTCACAAGCGCTGGAATTTCTAATAAGAATGCAGTATTTGTTATGAACTCAACTAAAATTGTTAACAGAGAGGTTGTAATTCCTGATGTTCCGGATAAGAAGATATCCGCTATGATCAATTCAAATGCAGGAGAATACTTCCCAGTTAATAACATATCGGATTATGTAATTGCTAATACAGTTCTTGAAAGATTTACAGATGAGAATGGTGCAAAGCAGGTTAGAGTTATGGCTGTTGCTGCTCCTGAGATGATGGTGAGAAATTACTATGATCTTGCTCAGGCTTGCGGACTTAAGGTTTATGCTCTTGATTATATCGGTAATGCTATGCTTCAGCTCATCAAGACTCAGACTACTGAGCAGTCAACCACTATGGTTATTCAGCTCGGAAGTGAGTCAACTGTGCTTAATGTTGTTAACGGCGATAAACTTCTTCTTCAGAGAAGTGTTCCTTATGGAACAAATCCTGTTGTTAACGTAGTTATGCAGGAAAAAGGCGTTGATGCTACTACTGCAATGACAATGCTTCAGAATGAAAGAATCATCACTGTTGATTTTGATGATAATGAAGCAACAGGAGCGTTTAGATATCTTATTAATAATATCGGTCGTGTAATGGACTTCTATGCTTCAAAGAATCCTGATAATCCTATCGATGATGTATTCCTTACTGGTGACGGAGCTCTTATTAAGGGTATTGATGGACTCTTTAAGATACAGCTTAATGTATCTACACGAATTATGGATAGTCTCTATAATGTTAAGTTTGATCCTTCTATAGATCTTCGTATCTATAGCCCTGTTTACTTAATTGCCCCTATTGGTGGTGCTATTAATCCAATGGGATTCAGCCTTTCAAGTGCTGGCGGTGGTGCAGTTAAGTCAAGCGGCGGAATTGGACCGTTTGTAGGAATAGCAGTTGCTTGTGCTCTTATAGCTGCCGGACTTTCTTTCTACTTTATTAATAAGGAGAATAATCTCAAGAATGATAAAGCTGCACTTGAACAGCAGGTTGCAGAGAAAGAATATATTGAGCAGATTATACAGGAACGTGATGAGGCAGAAGCAAAGGCTACCGATGTAAAGGCGATGGAGATTTCTACTTATAGAAAGAATGAGCAGGCTCTTACATTTATCAATGAACTTGAAGATCATATGCCTACTAATATCAACATCGTTTCATTTACAGCTTCTACTGATTCAATTAGTATCCCCGGTGTTGCAGCAAGTTATGATGATATTACAGACTTCATCATGCAGCTGAAGCAGATTTCATGTGTAGAGGATGTTTACATCTCTTCGATCGCACAGACTCTTGAAGTTGGTGCCGGCGCATCGAATGCATCAGATGCATCTGAGAGACAGTATAACTTCACACTTACATGTTCATACACAAATCCATGGGCATCACTCACGGATGCTGAGGAAGAATAAGAGGGGAGGACAGACAGATGACAGATACAAATAAGAAGATTCTTTTAACTCTTTTAGGTATAGTTATCCTTTTTGCAACTTATATGTATATTGTTAAGCCTAAGATGTCTTCAATTAAAAGTTTAGAGACTGATATTGATGAACTTCAGGCTAGATACGATGATCTCTGTGCAAAAGAAGCTCAGAAGGATCAGCTGATTGCAGAAACAGAAGAGTTTAATAAGCAGTTTGATGAGACTGTTAATAAATTTGCTCCTGATCTTAATCAGGAAAACACAGTTCAGTTTTTCAAGAATTCAGAGGTTGATAATGATTTCGTAAATATGTCAGTAACAATGCCAAGGGATACAGTATTCTATATCCTTGGACAGGGTGCAGTTACTGGACAGGATCAGGCACTTGACGTAGAAAAAGATGCTTACGTTGCATACAACGACAATTACAATATAAGCTTCAGTGGAACATATGAAGGTCTTAAGTCTTATCTTGATTATGTACTTAATTATAAGTATAGAATGGCAATTGAGACTATAACAATTACTTTCGATGAGGAAGCAGAAGCTCCAATTATGGAATGTAATGGTGCTGTTGTACTTAACACATATGCTATAAAGCATGAAGACAGAATCGCTGATATTCCTAAGGTTGATGTTGAGGAAGGAAAAGAGAATATCTTTGCAACAGAAGGTGAATATATGCCTGCATCAGCAGCTTCTTCAGATCATGATAGTGATAACGGAGATTCAATTGTATCAAATCATAATATGATCATTATGCTTAACAATGCTGGAAATGATACTTCTTCCGGAATTATTGCTGCAGCAAGTGCATCTAATGAAGCTACATATGTAACATCAAATGAGAATAAGGTTGAAGACCTTACAATTGCCATAACAGAAGAAGATGGAAAGAACTATATAACATATGCTATAGGTTCTAAGAGTTATAAGGCAGAAGTTCTTACAAGTGATGTAGCAATCTATGTTAAGTCTTCAAGCAGAGTTGATGACAAAGATACTAATGGTGTTAATGTTAAGATTTCTAATGACACAGCACTTCCGGTTTATATCAAGGTTGCAGACGATGATGCTTCAAATCCTCGTTTCAAACTTGCAGAGAAAGCAGGTAGTGTAAAACAATACTAAGATCGGAGTGAGTATGGTGGCAATTAATAATAAAAAATTATTAAAAAATAATAAAGGTATCAGCTTGATTGATATTATGATTGCTATTGCCGTATTGGCTATACTTATCACGCCTATCATATTACAGGTTACAACAACTATTAATACAAGTGCAAAAGCTAAAGAAAAGCAGTATGTTGTTGATAGTGCAGCATCAGTTATGGAGTATTTTAAGCAGACATCTATGGATGACATCAAGAAAAATGCTCCAACTGCAACTGATAAGAACATCGACTTCAAAAATGAAGAGATGATTGACAACATGGATACCGTTGCATTTAAGGGGGCTGAGTGTCATATATTTGTAGATGGTAATGATACTGGTGCCGTAGTTAAGTACAATGGATACGATGTAGCGCTTAATGATGTTAAGCTTGGAAGAGCAAAAAGAGAGTATGATAGAACTGTTGTTATAAGTGATTTAGCTAATAAACTACTTTCGGGTAAGGCATCAAATGGTAAGAGATATAGAATTAATTATGAAGTTGATCTGAACAAGAGTTCTTCAACCTATACAAAGATAAAGGCTGATTCTGCTTTTGAAATTCAGAGTGATCATTCAGCTGTGAAGTTTGAAACAGTTAATCATGGTGGGGTTGATTATTCTCATATTTCTGCGGTTGATTGTGTTGAGGTAACAGATTCTAGTTATGTTGATCCTAACAGTGTATCACTTGGAAATATTCAGGACCTTGATTCTGATAAGATTGCCATCATAGAGGGTGAAGCAACAAAACTCGATCATAGATTTGAAAAAGATCTCATTGCCATGTTCCTGGATTATGATTCACGTCATAAAGGATCTTCTATGATCGATGATGGTTGGTTTGATAATCCAACACTTCTGAATGCGAATATCAAAGGTTTGATTAAAGCAAATACCAATACATTTAACAGAATGATAATGATTGCTGTTACTGCAAGAAAAAATGCAGCTGGTAAGATTTATTACCACGTTGATGTAAAGGTTAGATATTATCTAAAGTTTAATAATACAAGCTATAAGGTGTTTAATGGTTCAAATGAAGGGCAGAAGACTTATGAAGTAATGAATAGGGATTTCTTTACTAGTGAACCACCAGATGTTTATATGATTTATGAACCATTCATAACTGATTATAATTCTGCTTTTGCTGAGTACGCTTATACAGATTATGTGACAATTCAGTCTGATCCATATACATCAGGATATTATAAATTAAATCCTCCAGATACTGCTGAAGATTATAGTAAATATGATGCTTCAAAGATATATCTGATTAAACCAACTAATTCTTGGCAGACAGCATCTGGTGCAGCGAATGGAATTGATCCTAGCGATGCTGATTATGAACAGAAAAAGAATATGTACTATACTCTTAAAGCGGGTTCATATGTTCCTGTAAAGATATCTGTTAACCAGGTATATAGTACAGTAGATATGGGTGATGGTAATGTTGTAAATTACACTCCATCTGAGTGTTATCCACTACAGATTATAACCAATATTTCATCATATCATGATGATTCTTTAAATGTTGACTGGGTTCATAATGGAATTTCTAATCCAAAAGACAAGTCTTCAATTATTGCTGATGATAGTGATGAGGTACAGTTTGTACGTTCATATGATTCTAATGCATGTCCAAAGATTGATTCGACATCAGGCGAAGGAACAAGAGCAGCGTATAGTTTAGGTATTAAAGCTGACGAAAGTCAGATCGGAGATTTATATTTCGAAGATGGCGATGGTGATGAATGCGTATATTCAATTGTTCCATGGCAAGGAGAAAGTAATTACAGTGGTAAGGTTTACAACATAACTGTTACTTATAAGAGTCCAACAGGAGATGTTACCTACCTGACAGGTGCGAAGGGAGCTGACTAAATTGAAAAAGTTTTTTAAGAAAATTAATAACAATTTAAAAGATAGCGGCTCATCTCTTATTTTAGTAATTATTGCGCTTGGTTTTGTAGGTGTTCTTACAGGCTCTTTACTTATGGCTGTTGCGTATGCTTATAGACAGAAGCTTTATGATTACAACGCAAAGAGCAATTTCTATTATTTAGAGCAGGCTATGGATGAGGTTTATTCCGGAGTTGGTAGTAAAACGATGGAATATATGCAGAAAGCTTACGAAGATACAAAAGAAGAAATAATTAAGTATGATCCTAATCTTCATGAATATACTCATGGTGATGAAGCAGTAGCAAATGACTTGTTTAAGGATAAATTTATGGGTTATATTTCTGCTTCCGGATCTACTGATAATGCACTTAGCTATTATACCGTGGGTGATGTAGCTGGTGGAGAACTTGATTTAACAAGAGGTATAGGAAAGACTATAGTTGACAGTATTTCAAACTATAAAGATCCTTCTAAATCTGATACAAAGGGAACGATTTCTTTCATAACAAAAGACGTATATGTCCTTTATTATTATAAGGATTCTGATACTCCTTCTTCTGTATTAGTTTCAGGCAAGGAACTGAGCAAGGTTGTCATTAAGAATGTAACACTTACTCGTACTGCTAGCTATAATCGTTCAACTGCAAAGGGTGATTTCAAGCAAACACTCTCTACAGATATCGAAATAAGCAGACCGGATTTTGATGTTAGTTTTGATAATACATCTACAAAGATTAATAATCTTTTTGAGTTCTGTCTTGTAGCAGATTCAGGTGTAGAAATTAACAAAATGCCGGGTTCTGTGCTTAGTATAAACGGAAATGTTTATGCTTCAAATGACTTTTATAATAAGACATATAATAATTATGATAATAAGAATACTGATGCTTATAATACACCTTTAGTTTGGAAGAAAGGTGATAGCACAGAAACCTCTTACAAGATGAATAAGGTTACCAGATATTCATATACTAATAATACTGCTACTTCACTTGTAAATATGAATGATTACTCAAATGGTGTCTTACAGGATAAGGCGTTATATGATGGTAACAATGTAAAAAGTAAATATTCAGGATTTCTTGTAAATGGTAGTGATGTAAACATTTTTGCCGATAAGGTTATTGTTCCTGGTAGTATTGCAGTTATGGATTCAGGTGATCTTGCTGTTTACGGTCTTGAAGGAACTAACATTACTCAGTCAAATGTATGGGCCGATGAAATTGTTCTTGCCGGTTCTACAAGAGGAACTCCTGTTTATACAGATTCTGCAGTAACAGGTCTCAGTGAAACAGGTAAAAAGAATGGTGCTCGAGCTGAGTTTATGGCTAACCTTTATGTCAAGGATGATACACAGATTGAATCTGATTATTCAAGATTCCGTTTAAATGGATCTTATTATGGATTTGGTAACTCTACAGAGGTTGACACAAGAAAATTCATACCTACTACACTTATTTCAAGTGGTAAGAATGGTGGAAACATCTATGAAGAGTATGGAAATCTTGGCGCTGGTAAGGGTGACGGAAACAAGATAAGATCTCACTACAACAGTAGTGCTTTCATTGTAAATGGAGAGCATGCAAACGTTAACCTTCTTGATACAGGATCTATATATATAGCTGGTAGATCTTATATAGAATTGTCAAAGGTTAAGACAAAGAAGAATTCAGTTAGTTTTGCTCCTATAGTTGCGGAAGAGGATTCTGTACTTGCCGGTCAGGGACCTCAGGTTGCAAAAATAACAACTTCTACACTTTCATATGATTCTGATATACAGGATTATAAAACCGGTGAAAGTTTATCAATAAAATCAAACCAGCTTGCTTATAAGCCAACTACATCTCCTGTAAAGGAGAAGTATGTAAAGGATCCTTATGGTCACTATACTGTTATGGCAGCAGCAGATTACACAGGAACAGATGCTATAGAGCAGTATTTCTCATACCTTCCTGATGATCTGAAGAATATGGTGCTTTTCACAAAGTATTTCAGTACTGCTAATGTTTCTGCTAGTAACGGTGGTAAGGTTCCGGTAGTATACGTAGAGGAAAAATATACTACACCTGCTGGAAAAGATGCTACAAAGTATTATTATTACCTTGATTTTGAGTATGCATTTGACAATGAACTTTATGATACAAATAAGTTCTCAAAGACAGAAGGTGTTGCAGGAAAGACATATATAAAGTCTGCTGATGATCTTTCGGAAGCGTTTATTACTGATTATTATAATTTTATTGGTTATAAGTCTGAATATGACCTTGCTCCAGTTGCATTTGCAGTAAATCATCCTGAGGTTGATTCTGATGTTTTAGATGATTCAGACATTGTAACAATTGGTGGAACAGATTTCACAAGAACTGAAACTCTTGTAGATCTTATGGATTATGCTGATTACAAAGCCGGTGCTATTGGTACTAAGGCGGATAATGTTTACGCAAGTGGTGCAGTAAATACATCTTATAAGAAGCTTGCAACCGGTGATCTCGGTGCTCAGGCCGGACTTAATGATATCAAGAATGCACTTACAAGTGAAAATAATGTCACATTCTTCGTTCAGACTAAAACAGATGCTGAAATTAAGAGTACAAACCTTGGAGAGAAACCTGATACTGTAAGTGATAAGAAGATTACAAATGATGCTTCTGCGCTTGAGTTATCAAAAGAGTATGAAGAACATTATAATTATATGAAGTGGTCACTTCAGGATCTCCCTACAGAGAAATCAACTCATGATTATATGACAGAGTCTCAGTTTGTTAATGAAGTAGTAAAAGAGAAGGGCGCTAGTAGCTTAACACCTCTTAACAGTTATTTCAATTTTGATACAATTAAGGATGTCGATCCTGATTTAGGAAATACAGCTACTTCTATTAATCCTGATAACCTTAAGCTTTCATATAATAGTATTGCAGGATATTCAGAGTATAAGGTTTTTGTAGATTATGATGATGTTCATATTACATGCGAGTCTGCTGATGAAAATGGCGTTATGACAGGTATTATAATTACAAAGGGTGATGTATACTTTGATGAAGCTGGTTCAAAGACTGTTAAAGAATTTAACGGTATTATCATTTCCGGTGGAAAGGTTTATGTTAATAGTACTGTAACAAATATTAATTCATCAGAGCTTTGTAAAACTATTATGAATCAGGTTATGATCAAAGCTAAGGATGCTTCTTCTGATGATGCTGCCAAGAAGATGGAATCACTTAAAGCAATCAAAGTTCTTGAACTTTTCAAGGATTATGAGAAGATTGGAAAGAAGTACAGAGATATCTATAATGATCCTTCACTTGCAGATGATTATGAAGAAGAAGATGAAAGAACAATAGAGACAATTGATTATTCAGATGTTATTAGATATAACAACTGGATGAGAAATGTAGACTAAGGAGGGGCATATGGATATTAAGAAAAACAAAGGCTACTCATTAGTTGAAATGATTATTGTTCTTGCAATAGTAGTTATTCTTGCCGGACTTGCTCTTGTATCGTTAACATTAGTTAATACTGCAAGAGCCAAGGACGCATCAAATAAGTTTAGTTCTGAAGTCAATCAGGTAAGGAAAAAAGCTATAGAGATGAAACCTGCAAAAGGAAGTGATCCTTACTTTGATGAAACTAAGGACTATAGATATGGTCTTGTTCTGTATTTAGATGATGGTAAATATCAGACAGACCAGGTGGTAGTAGAAAAAAATGCTGCAGGAAAGTATGTTTATAAGGATGATGCCAGTGGTGCTGGAATAAGCCATGCGTATCCGTCGTATGATACTTTAGGAAATCCTGTTCGTGAAAATGTCAAATATTCTTCCAGAGTTGAGGTTAAGTTCACTGGAAAGAATACAAGCTTCCTTAATGGAAATACAAATGATATGGATAAGGAAAATGCTGGAGCTTTAACTACTGAAAAAGCAGTTTGTATCGTTTTTGATAGACACGGTAATTGTGTATCTGGTACCGGAGAATATCGTTTTTATAAGAAAAACTCCAATCAGGTTGCACGTGTTATTGTTAGACAGAATGGAAGTATTGAGGTTCGATAGAGAGGAGCTGGTTAAATCGTGAAAAATCTTAAAAAGAATAAAGGATTTACACTGGTAGAGTTAATTGTCTCTATTGCAATCCTTGCATTCATAATGCTTGCTGTTGGTGGAATTATGTACTCAAACAACCTGATTTACAGAAAAGAAAAAGCTGATATAACAGTTCAGGGAAGTGCTCAGGATGTATATAATAAGATAAATGAAGACATCATGCAGGCAAAACATATTTATATAGAAGGGTATCAGTCTGATACAAAGCTGAATTTCTCTTCTAATAAAATCGCAGATAATGCCGGAGGCGTTGTACCAAAGAATTATCTTTTACCAACAGATCAGTATGTTCTTGATCATTCGTCTGGTAATCCTTCTGGACTTATTGGACTTGAGCTTGAGAGAGATAATACTAGTAGAGATACGATGCTAAATGCTATGACAGATACAGAGAAAGATTTTTATAATGATCTTCTTAATACATCTGATGTAGATATAGATGCAAAGCTTCAGACTCTTACAGATGAACAGCTCAAGAAATTTAGAGAATTAAAATTCTTTGATCCAAAGGAAAGCGAAGAGTATGCTAAGACTCTTAGCGATGATGAGAGAGAAAAGTACAGTGTTTACTCTAATCGATTCAGATACTTTGGTGCTGCTGAGAAGTCAGAAGAGGTAACATTTCTTAAGAGTGTTCCTACAAAGACTAATTCTTCATTCTCGACACTTAGCAGTGGAACTGGTTCATCAAAGACATATAAGTATCTTTATATAACAAAGCTTGTTATTGTTTATTCACAAAGA
Source organism: uncultured Lachnospiraceae bacterium (assembly GCA_902774725.1). Classification (GTDB taxonomy): domain Bacteria; phylum Bacillota; class Clostridia; order Lachnospirales; family Lachnospiraceae; genus Eubacterium_Q. The sequence goes on along the minus strand of CACYJP010000020.1, from coordinate 25,837 downwards.
GCTGATACAGCATTTATGAGTGATACAAGTGCTTATAATACTGAAAAGGCTAAACCGGAGTATAATGGCAAGGCACCAAATGATGAAGTAACAGTAACATATACATTTGGTGGTGCAGGTACAGAAAAGCAGATCAGATGTGATTATAAATATAAGTATATGGATGAACTGAATACTACTAAGTATACAGACAATAATATACTTACAAAGCAGCTCAATTATTGCAATGCTAATGGTACAACAGTTCCGGGATGCGAAGCACAGATTGATGCTGAGAATGATAGTATTAAACTGTATCTGTATTTTGCAGATAATAGTATGACTTATACCGATAGAGGTATGGTCAAGATAAGAAATTCTTATGTTTTACACGACGCAAAGTAGGAAAGGATAATGCAAAATGAGAAGAATTAGTAAAAAATTATTAATAGGTATCATTGCAATGCTTGTTTTATCCGCAACTGCTTTTGCGGCATTAACATTTTCTCTTGCGGATGATGCTGGCGAAGAGACAGATACAGCGGTATATGCGGCATGCTATATCAAGTGATTCAACTGATCCGGTATATCATATACTTGAGCTTGGTTCTTCAGATACACCTTCTGATCTTCAGACTCTTGTATCAAGTGGTGGATTCCGTGATTATGTAATTAATGGAAATAAGAGTGAGGGATATACAGGAGTAATGCCTGACACGGCAGCTATCGAGTATATCTACTACAATGCAACAGAAGGTAATCTTAAGAAGGTAAATGCTGATGGAACTACCTCTGCTGCAACTGATGAAGAAATTGTGAATGCTATTCAAAAGGCAGACCTTTGTTATTTAAGCAATGATCCAAGTGGAAATGGTGGGGCTGTTTTCAAGAAGGGTAATGATATCACAGAGGCAATAAAGCTTGCACTTTCAGCTTATGCTACAGGTCAGCATAAACCTCTTATAATTGATAGTCATAACCTTACACAGAGGTATATTGCGAATACTTCAAAAACAATGGAAACTATTGCTACAGACGACTTTGCAGGTTATGGAACCTCTTATAGTACATATAAGTGGCCTGATAGTCAGTCTGCTGGACAGTTCTTCGAACTTACAGATATGTCGGCAATCTTCCTTCCTATTAATGGTATGACTGCTAAGGCTAATACCTGGAAGAAGTTAAATGACAGCACATATGTAGCTAGAGTACTTACAATTCAGAATGGTGCGGCTGATAATGCTCTTACATCAAAGATGCAGGAAAACCTTGATATGTCTTCTGAACTTGTAAATCCTACTGATTCACTTGATCCTTCGTTTGATACTACTAAGACATATGTACTTAATAGTGGTGCTGTTCTTGAAAAAGCATATATAGGTCGTTATGGTACACCTACAGCTGTTAAGTTTGAGTCAATAGATATATCTAATACTTCAAATCTAACAGACCTTGGTGATTCTACAAAGTATGATCTTGGAAAGTATGATTTCATAGTAGTTGAGAGTGGAACAAAGTCAATAAGCTTTAATGGATATGATGCATCCAGAGCAGCACTTGTTTCTGCTATGTACGGAAATGTTCATGTTCTTTATAGCGGAAGTCTTGTAAATGCTGCCGGTGGTGGCGGTACATCAGAAAATACAGCTAATAACTATAAGTTTGTATATGATAAGGTTGCCACTGCTACAGACACTGCTAAGATGGATTCAGTTCTTATATGTACAAGAATGAAGATGTCTTCTTATGCTAAAGCTACAACAGGTCGTGGCGTAAAAGATATAGCAGACATAATTAATTCAGGTAACTTTAGAGCTATAAATGGTAATGATTCAGATGAATCATCAAATGTTTATACTGCGCTCGAGATAGAGCCATGTTATCCAATCAATACACAACTTGCAAGTATATTTGCAGATGGTTCTAAGTCAGGAGGAACTGCAGTAAAGAATATGCAGGATCCTCAGTCAGAGTATAAAGGAAAAACACTTTCTTTTGCTGAAAACAGTAAGCGTCATGATTGGAACTTTGGTGCTAGTACTACTTCGTATGGTGATGGTGGATTCTATTATATAAGAACCAATGGTGTTCTTGACGCAACATCTGATGAGATTTCCTATAATGGAAATACTTCACTTACAGATATGTTAGAGAGTGGAGATTTCGAAGGTACTCTTACTCAGGCGAATGCTGAAAACATAACTGATTATTACAATTGGACTTTATCAAAAGCGAAGATCGCACATGCACTTGGTGTATCATATGATGAGGTTAGAGTTGTACATATGTCTTCAGCTGAGTTTGCTGCAAGCAAAGGAACTCTTCTTGATAACTACGATATGATTTATTTCGGTGGAGATACATCTGCAGTTACTTCAGATTCATATCTGCATTCTAAGAAGAATGGTATGAATTTCTATAGAATGTATCGTCATAATGGAGATACATATTCTTATCCTACTGGTGTAACTGGTAATACAGCTGATACAGTTGGTGTATTGACCGGAAATGATATCACAGATGATAAGCTTAAAGAGCTTAAAGAGTATGTATCAAAGGGAATGCCTGTAATCTTTGATAAGGCTGTAACTAAGTCTTATAACGCAGGTACAGATATAGATCCAGAGTCGAATATGTATGATTTCCTTAATTTTGCTTCTGGAAAGACATATGCAGATAATAATGCACTTTGGAACTTTGATAATGATTATACAATCAAGCTTGCAAATATGGGTGGCACTTATGGCAAAACATATAGTGGTTATGTAACCGTATTTGCGCAGGACGCCAGCACAGGTTATACGGGTGAGAAGGAAGATATCCTTGGAGTTCGTAAAACCAGAAGAGGCGTAGGAGAGGATGCAGATGTATTCCTTGCAGCGAATCTAGAAGATGGTGTAGTATGTGAAACTCAGTTTGGAAAACTGATACAAGAACATCAGAGACCACGTCTTGCTGTAACAGCTATGCCTATGCGATATGTAGAAGGAAACAAAGCTACATGGCTTAATTCTACAAATCTCGAATTTAAGTATAAAGTTAATGGTCAGTCGAATGCTAAAGCAACACTTATAGTAGATGATGACGCTAACGGCAGATTTAATGAAGATGACCCACATAAAGACTTTGTTGGTGGTAGTGGTACATATAATCTTCCTGCTGATTATTTCGGTGTTGTTTATTGGAAGCTGATTGCCGAAGATCCGGCAACCGGATGTTCCGCATCTACTACCGGTGTATGTAAAGTAAAGAGAATTGATCAGGAGAAGATGGTAGTAGATCTTCTCGAAATCATACCTCCTATGGAGGATAAAGAAAATAACAAAGCTACACTTATGTTCTGTACAGAGTGTCAGAATACCAGAGGAATTCTGCATGGTAATCGTAATACTACGGAAGGTAAGTATACACACCACGTTCTTTCAAGTCTTTCATCTGGTTTGAAAGATCATGGAAGTAACGCCTTTACTGAAACTACAACCGGAACTATTGGTGGAGTAGATTATAGTAAGCAGGGTTATTCCAATCTGACAGCTAAGATAGCAGCAGATCCTTATAACGTATTTGATTCAAATACAACTGATGTTAGTGGTGTTCCTGTTGATGCAATTAATAAATATACAACATATCAGGTGCAGAATAATAATCTTGGTGTGCATGAACATAAGTTCGGTATAGTAAAATATGATGAAAACCTTACAATTGACTCACTTACCGGTGTTGATGATCTTTCTACTAACTGGTTTGAAGAAATTAAGGATGACTATATCGTTAATACAACTATATTAACAACTGATGAATATGAGTCTTTAGTGTCATTAGTAAATAGTATTTATAATGGTAAGTCTGACGCTGATAAGGAAAAGCTTAAAAAAGAATTCCTTGAGCGTAAAGCAGAGTATGAGACATACTACAAGGTTATGAGACAGCTTATTAATGGTCACGATGATAAGGACACTTATACAGACTCAAAGGGTAAGACTCATAACTATATTCAAGCTGCGGATTGGGCTAAGTTGGTTGCATTCCTCAAGAATTCTCCAACAGATACAACCTTCCCTGGTCTTGGATTATATGATGAAACTGATCTTCAGAATTTTAAGACTATTGGTAAGTCAATAGAGGATTACTTACTTGCTAAATATAATGGACAAACAAGTGCTAACATTATATCTAGTAAGCATAAGTGTACTGAGGCTGAGGCTCAAAAAGAAATTGATTATGAGACAAGAAAAGATATAGATTATACTGAAAGAAATTACTATGATATCTACAGTCTCGTTCCTGAAATAAATGGAGATCCTGTTAACAGTTGGTATGGTGGATATTCTAAGCTTTATCAGGTTTGGAGAAATGCAAAGGTTCTTGAGCTTTATTTCAAGAATCAGTACGTGAAGTATGGACTTCTTGCTTCAGTTAATGATTCTCCTACAGGTAATGCTGTAGATGGAACTAAGGACAATTATATCAATCTTAAAGATTCATTTAGTTGTGTTGTTCTTGGTGCTGCAGATGACTTTAATAATGATGATATAAACAGAGCAGGATGTAATGCACTTCTTGATTATATCGATGATGGTGGAAATCTGATTCTGTTCCACGATACACTTAATGCTTTTGGTGGTACGACAGAAATGACAAAGTATCTTGCTGCTGCATTTGGACAGGATGCTAGACATCATGAGTATTACTACAGTGCATTTGAACAGGTTAAGAGTAACCTTTCAATTACTCTTTGTGGTACAACTAAGAATATAATTGTAGATGCTGATGTTACTGAACTTGAGATGACAGCAAAGAAGGGTAAACCTTCGGATTTAACTGTTGCAGCAATTGGTCACTATAAGGATGGTAGTACTAAAACTACACCTGGTTATGTGCTTCCTAAGAATACTGCAAAGGCAAAGCTGTTCATTGTAATGGATCATAGCGGCAATCTTAAGTCTACTAGCATTAAAGTTACAGAGACTGGTGGAAATGATGCTCATGAGATAGAGTTAACACCTATTCTTTGTTTTGATACTGCAGATGAAGCAAATGTATGGCATAATAATCCTTATTGGAAACCAGAGGTTGATAAGGATTGGTTTACTTATGATGGTAGTTCATTACATAGAGTTACACTCAGTGTTAATGGTTCTGAAGTAACAATGCCACTTTATATGATGGGCGATGAGACATTTAATGTATCTAATACTCCATACATTGTTTCTGATCCTAAAGTTGTTTCAAGATATGGTGCTGGATTTGATACAAATACTGAAATTAATCAGAAATTAACTATCAAGGTTACAGATGAAGAATCCGGAGCTGGTATTAGTGGAGCAGCATTTGCCGTAAAGAATAGTACAAATGGTGATGATGTTTCCGGAACTACAACAAGTGGTGAAGCAGAATACACATTCTCAAATATGGCTGCTAAATCAGGTGCAAAACCTTCAGTAAGAGTTAAGACGGGGTATAAGAGTAGTGAATACTTCTATAGTATGGATCCTCTTGCAGGTAATACACCTAATGTTTCAACACTTACTACAAGAGCTGCGCTTAGAAATCAGAAGGATAGTGGTGGAAACTTAGTATGGCCGGTTAAGTATACTGTTCTTGATAAGAACCTTGAAGATCCAGAGTTTTATCTTCACTGTGATCATGATATGAGAGATGGTATGCATTCAGGTGTACGTTGTGTTACTGATAAGACTTCTCAGAACAATAAGGGTATAATTACAATGTATCCTTTCACAATTGGTTCTGAAATGAAGATATCAAATACAACTGCTCAGAGCTATGCACTTGATATTGAAGATCCTAATATGACTGTTTATTATTCAATAGCAGGTGGTACTCAAGGTACTGGTTCATCAATGTTTGCATCTGATCCGAGAAATGGACAGGATAATTACTTCCTTTATCAGTATGGTGCTATTACATATACTGGTGCTGGTCACTCAGCAATTACCGGTATTGGTAGAGATAATAATGATGAGAGAAGACTCTTTATTAACATCATCGTTAACTCAGCTCGTAAGAGTACTGCTGGTCCAGATCTGATTCTCTATGATGTGGATGCTGATATGAGTCGTGATAAGGATGGAAATCCAACACGTCTGTCAAATGATTATGTTCAGATTAATGCTGATAGTGATGCTCAGTATAAGTATGAGATAGAAGATATTTCTGATCAGGTTGACTTCTCATTCTTACCTAAGATGGCTTCTGGAACTCAGTTCAAGGAAGTTCAGATATACTTTGATATCAATAGAGAAGGATCTAATAGAGAGACATACCAGAGTGATGAAGATGTACTTATATTCCAGTCTGGTAGATCTAATAAAGTTGATTCAGAAATTCTTACTAGAATTACTACAGGACGTTATGCAGATGATCCACTTAACAGGATGGGTATTTATCTTGATACTCCAGATCCTGGACTTGAACTTGATACTGCTAACGTACCAAATCTGGCTCTTAAGGAGAGCTACTTCGATAAGTCTAAGACAGCATACATAGTTGTATCTGTATACGATAATAAGAGTATGTCTCCTGCAACTAAGACAATTAAGGTTGTTTATAAGCCAGAGCTTCTCGAGCTGAACTAATAGTAAGCTAAATAAAGTTATTACATCCGGGTGGGATTTCCCATCCGGATGTTTCTTTTTGTATATATTTAAAACTCTGTAAGTGAAAAAAAAGTTGATAAAAAATCAATGATATATTACAATAGACAAAGATTATTTTAAGGAGGATATATTTAATGATATCAGCTGGTGATTTTAGAAATGGTGTTACCGTAGAGATTGAAGGTAACGTATGTCAGATAATTGAGTTTATGCATGTTAAGCCAGGAAAGGGTGCTGCGTTCGTTAGAGCAAAGCTTAAGAACATAAAGAATGGTGGAGTGGTTGAACGTACATTCAGACCTACAGAGAAGTTTGAAACAGCTCATATTGAGAAGAGAGATATGACTTATTCATATAAGGATGGAGAGCTTTATTATTTCATGGATCCTGAGACATATGATATGCTTCCTGTCAGCGAGAAGATAATCGGTGATGATATGAAGTTTGTTAAGGAAAATGAGACATGTAAGCTTCATTCTCATAATGGTGAGGTATTCACTATTGAGCCTCCTATTAACGTTGTACTTGAGGTTACAGAGTGTGAGCCGGGTGTAGCTGGAAACACCGCTACTAACGCTACAAAGCCTTGTACAGTTGAAACAGGAGCAACTCTTCAGGTTCCTCTTTTCGTTAATCAGGGTGATTCTATTAAGATTGATACTCGTACAGGAGAGTACGTTTCTAGAGCTTAGTTCTGATATGATTTAATAAATATCTGATAACTAAAGTGATATAATAAAAAAGGACGAAGTTTTGAGGTTAAATGATTTAACCTTAATGCTTCGTCCCTTTTTGTAATTTAAGATTTTATTATAGTTCAATGGTATTATCTTGTTTTTCTTTTTTTGATTTTTTTTCTGGTGCTTATTATTATTGAATATCCGATTATCATAATAAGTGTTGTAATAGATATGATTATTCCAATTAAAGCACCTTCTGGATGATATTCCATTCTAATACTGTGGTTTCCAGCTTTTATTGGAACTCCGATACCGCCCATAAATTTCGACTTTGTTACGGGTTCATCATCTATAAATATCTGCCATGATTCGTAGTATGGAAGAGATAGGTATAGTGTTCCGGAAATAGCGGAATCAACTTTTCCATTTATTGTTCTTCCGTCTTCAGTTATATCTGTCATTAGGTTTTCAGATAACTTATTATGCAGTTCTTTAAGATTTTCTTCTTTATATAACGCTATTGATGGAGAGAAGTCTTTTTTCATCACCTGTTCTGTGTTGTAATCCAATGTCAGATCATGATTGTCCTTGTCAACTTTTCCGATACAGTAGATAGTTCCATTAACTGATGCATATATATTACCTTCGATTTTATCACTTAATTTAATATATATAGGAACATACTCATTTTTGGTCGTGTTTATTTCCTGATACTCATATGATTCACCGATGTAGAATACTGATGTATCAGGGGCCATTTCATCGCCTTCTTTGAATGGTTTACATTCGATTCTTTCATAAATATCATTTCCGCCAAGTGCATTTACTATCTTATTTTGATATTCAAATGCTTCATCTCCATTTATTTTGGTGATATTAATCTTGCTTATTTCGTCATTTTCAGGAATAACAACTCCAAGAGATAAATAATTAGGGTTTTCATATAGATTATAATTATTATAGCTAAATACCTTGTTATAAGGGGAATATGATGATTCGTCGAGAGAATCTTCTATATGATATCTGACATCGAACATCATATCTGCAAGTGGATTTCCACTATTATAGTCCATAATGTTACTTCCTGAAGCTACGTTGTAGAAGATTGTTCTATAGTTCATATCCGAAGTATAAGACGATGTAAAGTAAGACATAGTCTGTATATCTGACATAAGACCTATATTTCTGTATTCAGGATGATCGCCCAAATACTCAGTTATAGTATAGAAGTTTTTGGTTTCCGGTACAGCGTCAGAGATATGATTGATTATTTCTGCTTTTTGTATTGTATCGAATTCTCCGTTTATTTGGTTAGGAAATACAATTATAAAGTTGGTGATTATTTCAAATGTGGTTATAATCATCATGTTTTTGAAAAGTCTTTCATTTGATGCTTTTCGAACAACACTTGTCACCAGAAGAACTATATATACTAGTATAAAGCCAAGTGATAGCACTAAAGAAATAGTGGATATGTCTTTATTAGCGATGTATAGAAGTATGAAAATAAATGATATAGCTATCATAGTAAGCTGTATCTGTGAGGATGTGTATTCCTTAGCGTGTTGCATTATTGAAGTGAATATATTTATCATAAGGAATACAAAGAATATTGCATATCTATTAGGAACCAGGGTTTGAACGTGGAATCCGTGGAATATATAGTTTAGTAGTTCATTATTAAATGATATATATAAAACAATAATTAATGCTGTTACAGAAACCTTTTCCCATAAAGATACTTTTTTGCACATAATATATAATGGGATGGCAAATAGTAGTATTATTCCAGCATATATTGCTGCATTACTGCTTTCATGACTAACTGAGCTAAATACATTTCCGACTCTGTAGTCAGAAAGGAAGGTCAGGAAATTCTTGAAGCTCTTAGTAATAGAAAGATATATATCATTCTGTACAACATACGATGAGTTTTGTGTAAATACAAAATATGAATATAGAGAGAACGCTGCAAGTCCTGCTGCTGCAATTGAACTAATTGCGAATCTTAACCCCTTTATTACGAAATCTTTAAATGAATTAAAATGTGATGTAAAGAAGTAAAGTGCAAGAAATTCGCATAAAATAAATGAATGATATGTATCACTTACCATAAATATGAATAGTAATACTATGTACAGAGCTTTCTTATTATGATAAATAAGTCTTTCCATACCAAGAATGATCAGTGGTAAGAAAGATGTGTATTTAAGTCCTTCATAAGGGAAGAAGACCGCAGCATAAGATCCGATAGCATACATCAAAGCAAGCGGTATGAGACGCTTGTCGGATTTCGCCAGACGGTTCTTTTCCTTGTGTGTCAGATAGAATATGATTGAAAAAGCGGGGAGAAGTAAGCTTAAGAAATACTTCATAGTAAAATCAATCATATATAAGCATTCCGGTAAGAACTTCAGCTTAAGGAATATCCATGGATTAATCAGATTATACAAGAATGTATGGTATACATCTGAAAAACCACCAATATCGTATATGACGAATGGGAATAGTTTTCCATCTTTTGCGTTGGTGTATTGGTTGATATTAAATGTGTATGACTGGCTGAGACCATCTCCTGTAATGGCAGGATTTGGCCCAAATGGATAACTGCTGGTTACCATCATACATAAAATAAATAAAAATGTAATTGTTGCAAAAACTATATAGTATACATAGTTTTCCTCGATATGGTTGGCGATTTTTTTTATAAGCTTTCCTTCTTTGGAAGTTTGTTTCCTTTTTGCAAATAATATCAATAGTATTAATCCACAGCAAGTTAATAATAATCCGGCAATCAGGTATGTTGGGTTGTACTTTACCTCGACATTATTTAAACCTGCCATTACAGGAACCATAGCTATATTATTAGTTAACGTCAGAGGCTCAACTTTTTTATCATTCACATAATAATTTAATGTCGGAATTTTTGCGATTCCTAAAGTCAGATATCCGTCTGTATCGGCCTGTATCGGTGTTGGGTTATTATAAAAGTTAGTCTGAGTAATGACATGATTTTCATACACTTTTGCAAGTATATCTTCGTTAAATGCTCCGAGTTCATAGTCTGTGTATTGATTAGGATATACAATTTTCTGACTCCTTTGAGCAGTTCCAATGGGATCATAGGATTCTACTACACCTAGTGGTGTTACAGTAAAAGCTTTGAAGTATAAGTCTCCGAGGATGTATGGTGTAATTTGAAAAGAAAGGGTAGAGCCGTCTACAGATTCCATGTATCCAACCTCTGATTCTCCGATATCAAATACATTTCCCTCGTTTAAATATGTTTCAGTAAGAATATTCGCTGATGCAAATGGTGTTCTTTCGTCATATATGAAGTCTTTTACTGAAGTGTTATACAAAGCATTAGCCAAGCTGTACTTGTTTTTGTATATAAATACTCCGTTATTGGTTTGATTTGGAGAATAAAAACCGAATTCTTCCAGAGATGAATCGGCCATCATTTTTGAACTTATTATATAGTCGTAGCCGGAAACAGAAAAAGTAAAAGGATTATCCTGCGTTGTTCCTATATTGTAGAACAGTATTCTAGCATCCGGATTATCTCTATGGATAATTCTAGATGCTTCAAATGCTTGATAGTTTTTGTTTCTGAACAGATCCTGAGAAACATAATAGGTTCCAAGGGTTTTAACGTTGCTTGTGTAGTTAGGTATTATCTCAAATAGAAGTAGTGCAAATATAAGTAACTTATATAAGCTCTTGGTGAAGCTCTTACTTGAATAAACAAGTGTAAGTATAAAATAACCGAATATGAATTCAAGTGAGATAATATAAGAAGAAAAGTTGTCATATGAGGTTGAGAACAGCATAGCTGAAATAATAATTGCACAGGTAATAAAGCCGGCAATACATACTCGTTTTGGCTTTAAAAGACTAACGTTTGACATAACCTCGTATGAGATAAGTAATCCCAGAAATACAATTATGTATCCATAATGAACAGACGTACCTGCAGAGATGTAAAGACCATTGAAAAGATGTCTGAAGGTACTTGTTGAGCTTCCTAAAAATATAAATAAGAATAATAATATATTTTTAATTTTTGAATTGGTTTTCTTATTTGGAAGGAATAGGAACAGTACAATAAAGAAAAGAAAACCAATGCCAAAGAATATATCCAGATAATTATAATAAAGAGAATAAACGGTAAGTGTGTTTTTGGTCATCAATTGGTTAACAAGATTGAGAGGGTTGATGTAATCAAAAATCGGAAATGTAAGTGATATATCTTCAGTAAAAAAACCACTTCCAATCGTATTAAGAATAATTATTCCTCCACCGAGTACGCTGATGAAACCGGACAATACAAATGTCCTAAGCTTAACAACAAAGTCCATTGAACTTTCGAAATCGCGTGTTAAGAAATAAAGTAGAACAAAAAGACCTGTCATCATAGAGATGTGAAGGTTAAAAAATATGGACAATGTGAAGCACGCGATAAACATAGTTGGCTTTTTGCCAATCATAATTCTGTCTATACCGAGAATTACGAGTGGTAAAATCGCAATTGCAGAGGTAAATGATATATTCATTCCAATTGTAAGCATAGTTATAGATAATGCATATGCAACTGAGACTCCAACGGCAAACCAGTTGGTTCCCCATAAAAACCTGCCTAAAAGTGATTTGGGTTCATCTTTAAAACCAAGAACTATATCCTTTTTCTTTTCGTCTTTACTTTTTTCTTCTTTTCCTGAAGTATTTACATCATTATCAAGCTTACATGGTCTGTTTAAAAGAAAAATACTCATAGCCAGCCCGGCAAAGGAAACCTTTACTAAGTAGAGAAGGTTTAATACAGTAGGTATTGCCTGCTTTGAAAAAAGAAGAATTAAAAGGTTTAACGGATCTGAAATCTTCGAAGTAAATAGACCGGTCATATCAAACCCAAGACCGGTAGAATTATTAAAAATAAGTCCCTTACCACTTTTAACAGAATCATAAAAATTGTAGTAGTAAGAAACATAGTCATCAGATCCATTTGCTATTAGTGTGAGTTTATGCCCAAATGGAGCAAAATGACCTACTATAAGACCAATTAATGCAACAATAAAAGGAATTGTAAATGCCAGTATATAAACCTTTACGTGGTTTTTATTTTTTATAAATTTCACTGTGTTCCTCCAAGCTATATATACTTTTATAATAATAAAAATCAGTTTTTATTATAACAAATTTTTGATATAATGAGAAATAGATTTTGAATATCTGAATCAGCTTATAATAAAGAATTATCGGAAAGACAGGTGTTATATGAATGAGCTTATTTTACTTGGTGGAGGAGGCCATTGCATTTCTGTTTTAGACTCTGTTTACAGGATAGGCAGATACAAAAATATAGTTATTTTAGATCCAGATAAAAATAAAGGAGATATAATCCTTAGAAGTGAAGTTCTGGGTGATGATAGTATTCTTGAAAGTATTAGAGAGTCAGGATGTAAATATGCATTTATCACTGTTGGTAGTATAAAGGATACTTCACTTAGGAGAAAGCTTGATTTAAAGATAACTGAAAATGGTTTTATACTAATAAAAGTTGTTGATCCATCTGCAGTTGTATCTGAGTTTTCAGAAATAGGGGATGGTGTGTTTATTGGAAAGAACTGTGTGGTAAATGCCAAGACAAAGATTGGTAGAAATGCAATCATAAATACAGCTTCAGTAATAGAGCATGAATGCGAAATTGGTGATTTCACTCATATTGCATGTGGATCTGTTTTATGCGGAAATGTTAAGGTTGGAAATGATTGCTTTATTGGAGCTGGGAGTAAAATAACTGAGGGCATAAGAATAGGTAATAACGCAGTTATAGGAGCGGGGAGCGTTGTCCTTCGTGATGTAAAGGAAAATGAAGTAGTAAGACAGATAGTAAAGTAGATAATAGATTAACTAAAAAATTACTGATAAGGTGATTATATGCATACTTGTATTATTGCAGAAGCCGGAGTAAATCATAATGGCTATGTAGAGTTAGCTAAAAAGTTAATAGATGTTGCGAGTTGCGCCGGGGCTGACTTTGTAAAGTTTCAGACATTCAAGTCTGAAAATCTTGTTACAGCTGAGGCTCCTAAGGCAAAGTATCAGAATGATAATACAAAGGATAATGAGAGTCAGTTCGAAATGCTCAAAAAGCTTGAGCTTACCTATGATGAGTTTGAGATACTTTTTAATTATTGTAAAGAAAAAGGTATAGGTTTTCTCTCGACTCCTTTTGATATTGAAAGTGCAGAGTTTTTAAGCAGTTTAGGGATGGATATATGGAAAATCCCTTCAGGAGAGATAACCAATCTTCCTCTTCTTGAGTATATTGGGGGAAAAAAAGAAAAAATCATACTTTCAACCGGAATGTCTGATTTTGAGGAGGTTAATGCTGCATTAACAGTACTTCGTGGTGCAGGAGCAGATGATATAACACTTCTTCATTGTACAACACAGTATCCGGCTCCTTATGAATCTGTAAATCTAAAGGCAATGTGTGAGCTAAGAGAAAGATTCCATACAAAGGTGGGGTATTCTGATCACACGCTGGGAAGCGAGGTGTCCGTTGCGGCTGTGGCATTAGGAGCAAGTGTGATAGAAAAACATTTTACCCTGGATAAAAACATGGATGGACCTGATCATAAAGCGAGTATGGAGCCGGACGAGCTGACTGAACTGGTTAAAGCAATAAGACATATTGACGTTGCAATCGGTGATGGGAGAAAAATAGTTCAAGACGTTGAATCAGATAATAAAAAGGTTGCCCGAAAGAGTATCATTGTGGCAACTCATATAGACAAAGGGACGATTATTACCAGAGAAATGCTGTGTATAAAACGTCCGGGAACCGGAATCTCACCAATGAAGATAAATCAGATTATAGGAACAAAGGCAATAAGGGATTTTGAAAAAGACGAATTGTTAGAGATATAAGTTTAAAAGTTGAGGTGCGTTTTGAGTTATAAAATATGTGTTGTTACAACTACAAGAGCAGATTATGGGATATTCAGACCTCTTTTGAAAAGGATGCAGCGATATGATTTTGATATAACTATTGCGGTAGGTGGAACACATTTTTGTGATGAATATGGATATACTGTTGACGAGATTAAAGCAGATGATTTTGCAAAAACAGTATCTTTTGATTATTTAAAAAAGGGAACAACTCCAAGATGTGTTACTGAATCTGCAGGCAGAGCACTTTCAATGTTTTCTGATATACTTGAAGAAAACAGATATGATCTGATCATATTACTTGGAGATAGATATGAAACATTGGCTATTGCTGAGGCTGCACTTATATACCGTATTCCTGTAGCTCACTTGCATGGTGGTGAAATTACAGAAGGCGCTATAGATGACAGTATTCGACACGCAATTACCAAACTTTCAAACCTACATTTTACTTCGACAGAGGAACATAGAAAAAGGATAATACAATTGGGTGAGAATCCTGATAGAGTTTTTTGTGTAGGCGCACTCGGCGTTGAGTCGATACTTAACCAAAAGCTGCTTTCAAAAAAGGAACTTTCCAAAGAACTTGGAATGAAGTTCGATAAGCCTTATATTCTTATGACGTATCATCCTGTAACAGTTAAGAATGATGACTTTGCTGATGATTTTGGGGAAGTCCTTAGTGCAGTAAAGGATTTATCAGATTATGATTTTATAATAACAAAAGCAAATGCTGATAGTGGAGGAGAAGAGATAAATAAAAGACTTGAAGACTTTTCGGAAAGCTTTTCTCACGTTTATCTTTATGATTCTTTGGGTTCCCTTAGATATCTGTCAGCTATGAAGAATGCAAGTTTGGTTTTCGGTAATTCTTCTAGCGGAATAATAGAAGCACCTTCTCTGAAGATTCCGACTGTAAATATCGGAGACAGGCAAAAGGGAAGGATGCATGCCGGAAGTGTTATTGATACACCACCTGAAAAAATGAAAATTATTGATACAGTAAGAAGGGTTATCGAGCTAAGAAATTCAGGTAAACTTGATTATACAAGTCCGTATGGTGATGGAAGTACGTCCGTCAAAATATGTGACATTCTTACAGAAATTTTAGAAGATAGCAGTATACTCTATGACAAGAGGTTTTACGATATATTATGAAACGTGTATTACTGACCGGTGGCTCCGGTTTTATTGGAAGAAATATTATAAATGAGCTCAAAAAAACATGTGATCTTTATGCTCCATCAAGGGGAGAGCTAAATCTGCTTGATGAAAGAGCGGTTCTTGATTACATAGTAGATAATAAAATAGACGTAGTGATACATTCAGCTAATCCAAATCCGGTTAAAAACAGTCTTGATAAGTCTGAAAGGTTTTTCGAGGATAGTATCAGAGTGTTCTTAAATCTCTACAAGGCTGAAGATCATTATGAGATGATGTATACTCTTGGATCCGGAGCAGAGTATGATAAGTCCAAGGATATTGATATGATATCTGAGGATGAATATGGACGTAGTATTCCTTATGATACCTATGGACTTATAAAGTATACAATCCATCAAATGATTGAGAAGTCTGAAAAACAGTGTAATCTTAGACTGTTTGCAGTCTTTGGCCCGACAGATCATGAATCAAAGTTTATTACTCATGTAATCAGAAGTATTCTAGATGGAAATGATATTACCATCAGACAGGATTGCCTATTTGATTATATGCAGGTGATGGATCTGGTTGGAATTCTAAAATACTTTATTTACAATAAACCAAAGTATAATGCATATAACATTTCTACAGGTAAGACATATCTACTCTCTGAGATAGCTGAAATGGTTAAGCAGAGGATGATGGAAAAAGGTCTTATCAATGAGAAGCTATACGCTAAAGGGGAGCCTGAGATTATTCTTTTAAAGAGTGGGTTTAATAACAAATACACAGCTGATAATTCAAGACTCATAAATGAAATAGGTAATTATAGCTTTACAGATATAAAAAAAGGAATCGATATTCAAATAGCATTCGAAAGGGAAGCTTACAATGCAGAAAAGAGTTGCTGATATAATAATGGAGACACTTGTGGAGTATGGTATAGATACATGCTTTGGAGTAGTCGGTGGAGGTGCAATGCATCTTGATAACGCACTTGCACTGAATAATGACATTAAGAAGATATTTAACCATCATGAGCAGGCATCTGCGATGGCGGCAGAGGCATACGCAAGAATAAGTGGAAGGATGGCTGCTGTGTGTGTAACCAGTGGCCCGGGAGCGACAAACGCAATCACAGGTGTTATGGGGTGTTGGCAGGATAGCCTTCCTATGATAGTTCTTTCAGGGCAGGTTAGATACGCTATATCTATTCCTCAGAGTGGTCTTGATCTTCGTTATAGAGGTATACAGGAGTTTGACATAGTCCATTCTGTTCAAAATATGACAAAGTATGTGAAGATGGTCACAGATCCACTTTCAATTAGAAAAGAGCTTATCTATGCAATAAAGACCGCCACAACAGGTAGAAGAGGACCGGTTTGGTTGGATATCCCTATGGATGTTCAAAGTGCAATTGTTGAAGAGGATGAACTATATAAGGATGATATAGAGATAACTCTTCCTCAGATTGATACGAGGGATATACAGGAAGCTTTGGACAAATTAAAGGGTGCGAAAAGGCCGGTGGTGCTTGCCGGAAACGGAATAGTAAACAGTGGAAATCTTGATGCGTTCAGAAGTTTTATAAAAAGAATAGGGGTACCTGTAATTGATGCTTGTATAGCTGCTGACGCGATGTATGATGAATATCCGTTATATTATGGTATGTCAGGTTCTATCGGTCCACGAACAGGTAATTTCATAGTTCAAAATGCAGATGTTATTTTATCTCTTGGATGTAATCTGGGCTTCAAAATGACAGGATGGGAGCAGAAAGCATTTGCTCCAAAGGCATACATGATTTCCGTAGATATAGATGAGAACGAGATGAAAAAGCCGGGAGTAAGAGTAAATAAGCATCTTCATGGAGATCTTAAGGAATTCTTTGAGAAGGCTGAATCACTTACAGAAAAGATAAATGTTGATCAGAGTTGGATTGATTATTGTAACGGACTTAAAGAGAGATTCACTCCTTATGAGGCTATAGAAAATCTTGATATGGAAGAAAGAGTCTGCTCTTATTATTTCTGGAAGATATATGAAAAATATGAACCGGAAGACAATATATCTATACTAGGTAACAATACTGCTTGTAGTGCTAAGCTCCAGATAGGTATTAAGAAAGAAAACCAGAGGATTGTTGCAAATAATAATTGTGGCTCGATGGGAGCGGATCTTCCGGAAGCTATTGGTGCGGCAATATCATCAGGCAAACAGGTGGTATGCGTAACAGGTGATGGAAGTATAATGATGAATCTTCAAGAGCTTCAGACAATTAAGCAGTATGACCTGCCTGTTAAGGTCATAGTTTTTTCTAATGACGGTTATAATGCCATAAGACAGACCTGCAAAAACTTCTTTAAAGGGACTATAATTGGCTGCACAAAGGAGACCGGAGTGAGCTTCCCGCAGTTTATTGACGTGGCTAAAACATTTGATATGGATTACATGATCTGCCATAAAAATAGTGAACTTGACGAAGTACTACAGGATTTCTTCTCGAGAAAGGGAAGAGTTCTACTTGAAATAGAAGAAAGACTCGATGATCCTGTTACGCCAAAGGTTTCTTCGAGGATGAATGATGATGGCAGTTTTTCAACCCCATCACTTGAAGATATGGCTCCTTTCATTTCTAAGGAAGAACACGATAAATGGATGTTAAATTAGGCGATTCTATTATTCGTATAACAGGCGGGATTATTGATGAAAATAGTTGTTATTGGACTTGGTTCCATGGGGAAAAGACGAATACGTCTTATTAATGAAATAGATAAAGATATAGAAATCTATGGAGTGGATTCTAATACAGAAAGATGCAAAGCTGCCCTGGAAGAGTTTGGAATTGAAACATATGGTGATTTGAACAAAGCAATTGATGAAGAGAAGCCTGATTCAGTTTTTGTATGTACATCACCTCTTTCACATCGAGCAATAATAGAATGTTTACTGGATAAAGATGTGTATGTTTTCACTGAACTTAACCTAGTAAGAGATGGATATGAGAGATTTAAGAATGAAGATAAACTATTCCTCTCATCAACATTTCTGTATAGAGATGATATAAAATGGATAATCAACAAAATCAGTGGTGAAAGAGTTAATTATATCTATCACACAGGGCAGTATCTTCCGGATTGGCATCCATGGGAAGATTATAGGAAGTATTTTGTTGGTGATAATAAATCTAACGGTTGTAGAGAGATAATGGCAATCGAATTTCCTTGGCTTATCCGTGCATTTGGAGAGATAGAGGACGTTCACACTCTAGCTGATAAAATGTCGGAGCTGGAAATAAGCTATAATGATAATTATATGTTGAGTGTGCTTCATCAAAATGGAACGCGTGGGCTTATTGCAGTCGATGTAGTATCAAGAAATGCTACAAGAAGTCTGGAGGTATATAATGAAAATCTGCATGTTAAGTGGGATGGTCGACCAGATAGTCTTGTAGACTTTGATTTGGATAAAAAAGAGTTTGAAAATATCCGAGTTTATGAAAATGTTCAGCATAGAGAAGGATACAGCAGCAATATAATTGAAAATGCATATAAAGCTGAGATAGAAGCATTTTTTGAATACGCAACTGGGAGCAAAGCGGCTGCTCTTTATGATTTCAAAAAGGATGATATGGTCTTAAAGCTTATTGATATGATTGAAAATGTGGAGTGATGGATATGAAGGTTTGTTTTGTCGGAAGTGGTTCAATAGGAAAAAGACATATAAATAATCTTCAGAAGATATGTAAAGAAAAAGGAATATCTCTCGAGACGGTTTTGTTTAGAAATTCTAATAGTCCGTTAGATGGTATAAGCTTTGATAAGCAGGTTTTCTCTGTGGAAGAACTAGGTGAAGACTATGATATGATATTTATAACAAATCCGACATTTCTTCATTTTGATACTCTTAAGATGCTTCATGACAGATCGGATAATTTTTTTGTTGAGAAACCTGTTTTTGATAATCCTGATGTAGATTATTCCTTTGTTGCTAGAAACAAACTGATATATGTTGCGTGTCCGCTCAGACATCTGGGTGTTATCAGAAATATTGGAAAATATGTAGATCTAGAAAAGGTTTTCTCAGTTCGTTCGATTTGTTCAACATTTCTCCCTGACTGGCGTCCCGGAATTGATTACAGGCAGAATTATAGTGCGCATGCTGATGCGGGTGGTGGTGTAAGGATAGATCTTATACATGAATGGGATTATCTTACGGCTCTTTTTGGTTTTCCTGACAAGGTATACAGTATTTCTTCTACTATTTCTGAATTGGAAATAGATAGTGAGGATATAGCAGTATATATAGCGCAGGATAAAAAACGGACGGTTGAACTGCATTTGGATTATTTTGGACGTCTTCCAAGAAGGCAGTGTGAGCTATTTACAAATGATTATGTATATACAGTGGACTTGATAAATAGTATCATTAAGAGAAATAATGATATTATTTATGAGGCGAAGGAAGAGCCTAATGACAAATATATAAGAGAGATGGAGTATTTTCTTGAACTGGTAAGTGGTAAGGTTGAAAATATTAATGATATAGATAATGCTGTAAGAGTTATGAGACTAACGGCTATGTAATGGGGCAAAAATGGAAAAATATATAGTTGATAATGAGTTTACTGTTAAACAGACAATTGAAAAAATGGAGAAGGAGCTAATCAAGGGTGTAGTTGTAATTGATAAGGAAAAAAAGGTTATCGGACTATTTACTAATGGTGATATGAGGTCGTTCTTTATGAGGAATGGTCAGTTGTCTGATAACATCACTCTTGCTATGAATAAGACACCGAAGCTGTTCTATTCTGAAGGAGAGATATATGAAGAGAGAAAAGACAGAATAAGGCTTATTTATCCTATTGTTGATAATGAAGGACATTTGGTAAGAGTAGTTGACTTTGAAAACCTCAACAATAATTACAATAATAGTCTTTCGGATATACCACTCGTGATAATGGCAGGAGGAAAGGGAAGCAGACTTTACCCATATACAAAAATACTTCCCAAACCACTTATGCCAATTGGAGAAGAAACTATAACGGAAAGGATAATTGGCAGCTTTACCAGATTTGGATGTAAAAGGGTCATTATGATTCTTAATTATAAGTCCAATATGATCAGATCATATCTGGATGATATAAAGAAGGACTATGAAATTGAGTATGTTGAAGAGGATGAATTCTTAGGTACAGGCGGTGGACTTAAGCTTATCAGGGATAAGGTTGACTCTAAGTTTTTCCTTTCAAATTGTGATATCTTAATCGATACCGATTTCAGCAGTATTGTAAGGAATCATGAGAAAAGTTCTAATAAGATAACATTTGTATGTTCTATGAAAAATGTTATTATCCCTTATGGAGTTGTTAAAACTGATTCGGATGGTTATATAACTGAGATGCGCGAAAAACCTGATTATTCATTTATGGTGAATACCGGACTATACCTAATGGAACCTGAAGTAATTGATGCAATTAAGGAAAATGAGTTTATTCATCTTCCGGATCTTGCAAAGAGATTAATTGAAAGTGGAGAAAATGTAGGTGCGTATCCGGTATCAGAACGTTCTTGGATGGATATGGGACAGTTTACTGAAATGGAAGATATGAAAAGAAGGTTGGGTATATGAAAAAAATAAGTTTATTTACGCCTTGTTTTAACGAAAAGGACAATATACTTCCTCTTTATGAGAAGGTTACTGAGATAATGAAGACCATTCCTCAGTATGAATATGAATATATAATCATTGATAACTGCTCAAAAGATGGTACTGATAGAATACTTCGAGAGATTGCAGCAAAAGACAAGAGAGTAAAGGTAATCTTCAATCTTAAGAATTTTGGTCCTTCCAGATCAGGCTCATATGGTTTTTTTCAGACGACAGGAGATTGTTCTATATGCTTTGCTGCTGATTTTCAGGATCCTCCTGAAATGATTCCTGAATTTATTCGAAGATGGGAAGAGGGAAACAAGGTTGTCTGGGGTAAAAAAACCAGTAGTGATGAAAAGACGTCGATGTTCAGAATCAGAAAGCTCTATTATAAAACAATTAAGAAGTTGTCAGATAATGAACAGTATGAAAATGTTACAGGATTCGGACTCTATGATAAGGAGGTTATGGATTATCTCAGAGAGTATTCCGGACCTACGCCTAATTTCAGAAATATGATATCTGAATTTGGATATGAAGTTGCATTTGTTGAATATCATCAGCCTCTTAGAAGAGCCGGTAAATCAAGCTATTCTTTTTTTAAATATATGAATGTTGCTATTAATGATATAGTAAATACTTCAAGGGTTCCACTAAGACTCGGAACATATTTAGGTCTTATTGTCGCAATTCTCAGCTTTATTATTGCTATCTTCAATGTTGTATTAAAGCTTATGTATTGGAACAGCTACGAAGCGGGCATGGCTACACTGACTTGTTGAAAAAGAAAGACTGAATTTCAATGAAGAAAAAGCAAGGCAAGATGAAATAATATAACAAAAAAAGGGATAGACAAATGGAGACTCAAATAACAAAGGAAGAATTAAAGAATTATCTGGCGAAGCAGTTAGACACATTTTTTCCTGATAATATTCATATGAGCGGAAATGATATAGATGCAGCTTTAGAACTAGGCCTTGAAAGGCTTGAGCATTGTTTTAAGTGTATTACATTTCCTTCTTACAGTAATGATAAGGGAGATACCTTTTTTTCACACCTTCATGCTGATCAGTATGCACAGTTCCTTTATTTTTTTTCAAATAGTCTTTGGAATCTGTCAGAGAATAAGGCGATATGTGATAAGGTTTTGGGATTGAACAGGTTATTAAATGGTTTTTTCCTATCCTATAAATGTAAACTACCTGACCATTTTTTTCTTGGTCACCCAATAGGTTCAATCATCGGAAATGCCGTTTACAATGACTATTTGGTTATCTTTCATAATGTTACAATTAACACTGATCAGAATCCTGATGGTAGTCCGGCCCCTGAAATAGGAAAGGGCGTATTTCTTGGAGCTGGAGCTAAAATAATTGGAAATAAGAGGATAGGTGACAGGGTTTCACTTAGCGTCGATGCGTTGGTGTATGATATGGAGATTCCCGATGATAGTGTTGTGCTTAGGGATAATAATGGAAAAACCATAATAAAAACCAGGTCAAAGGAAAAGTGTATGGCGCAGAATTATTTCAGAGATATAATTTAGTGAGAGGAATGTATAATGGGAAAAATACTTGTAACAGGTGCTGATGGATTTATAGGAAGTCATTTGGTTGAGGAATTAGTAAAAAAGGGCTATGATGTAAAAGCCTTTGTTATGTATAATTCCTTCAATACTTGGGGATGGCTTGATACATTTGAAAAGGATATATTAAATCAGATAGAAATAGTGGCAGGTGATGTTCGTGATCCTAATGCAATCAGAAATGCATTAAAGGGCTGTGACAGTGTATTTCATCTCGCAGCACTTATTGCCATTCCTTTTAGTTATGTTGCTCCAGACGCATATGTTGATACAAATATAAAGGGAACGCTTAATGTTCTTCAGGCAGCAAGGGACTTTGATAATACTAGAGTTCTTGTTACTTCAACATCAGAAGTATATGGAACGGCTAAATATGTTCCAATAGATGAGAATCATCCTTTCCAGGGACAATCACCTTATTCTGCAACGAAGATCGGTGCGGATCGCCTTGCAGAGTCGTTTTTCAGAAGCTTTGAATTGCCTGTAACAATAGTAAGACCATTTAATACGTATGGTCCGAGACAGTCAGCAAGAGCTGTAATTCCGACTATTATTATGCAACTTTTATCGGGAAAAGAAGAGATAAAGCTTGGTTCTTTAACGCCGACCAGAGATTTCAATTATGTAAAGGATACAGTAAATGGATTTATTGAGATATATAGATCTGATAAAACAGTCGGAGAGGAAATCAATATAGCTTCCCAGAAGGAGATATCTATTGGAAGTCTGGCTGCAAAGCTTATCGAGAAAATAAACCCTAATGCTCGTATCATATGTGATGACAACAGACTTAGACCTGAAAAGAGTGAGGTTAACAGACTGCTTGGCTGTAATAAAAAAATTATAGAATTAACAGAGTGGAAGCCTGTATATGACATAGATAGCGGGCTGGAAAACACAATAAAGTTTATATCTGAAAATCTTAACAAATATAAAACAGATATATATAATGTTTGATAAATGATTTGAATAATCTATATTAAAATAATATTTACAGAATAAGTACTTGGCATTAAGGGAAGAGTTATGGAAAACAGTTACAAGAAAAAAGTTATAGATTTTATAAAGAATAACTATGTCTATATCACAGTTATTTTAGTGGCATCGTTAGTTATGGTGCTTGCGATGATACTTGATAATGTCCAGCCCTTCGGCGATAATTTTCCACTGAAGGGAAATGGTTTTATTCAGAATTATTCGAAATATGTTGATACTGTAAGAAGTGTAAAGAAAGGAACATATTTTGATTCCTTAAACTATAGTGTCGGTCTTGCATTCGATAATTATGATAATTTCCTTATTCTCAGACCGTGGCTATATATTATTTATTTCTTTACACCGAAAGCACTGTTCATTACAGTTTTTTTTATGTATTTTTTTGTGAACTATGTAGCAGCAGGTCCTGTATTTGTTTATTACCTCACACATAGAAGAAATGGTAGGGTAATGGATAAAAAGGATCCGAGACTTATACTGTTTGGTCTTGGCTATGTTCTTTCGGCATACTCTATAGGCTATTTTATCTATTGCTTTAAGTATCTTATTTTTATTCCTTTGATATTCCTTGGAATTGAGAAGCTTGTATATGATAAGAAGTCAAAGCTTTACATATTACTTTTAGCTTATTTTATGGCTACAGACGCATACTATGCATTTATTCTATGTATTTTTGCAGTCATTTACTTTGTTATGCAGAAGCATAATAGCTTTAAGGGATTTATAGTTAATTTAGTTCGTTTTGGCGTGTCGTCGATTTTTTCGGCCGGACTTGCAGCCGCGTTTCTTATTCCGTACTTTTTGAAAACCAGAAATTCACCATATATTAGCGGTGATGGGACGACACCTAGTCTACTTAAATGGTTCAGTTCTATTTTTGCACCTTTATTTGATTATAGAGTTGCGAATAAAGGAATGACAACATCAACGTTCGAATATCGAGCAAATCTTTATTGTGGTATTTTTATTCTTTTATTGATTCCTGCATATATGCTTCTTAAGGATATAGATATTTGGACCAGAATCAAATATGTGGCCGTTGTTTTGATCATATATCTTGGTTTTGATAATCAGTTTATTAATTATGTTTTTCACGGCTTTCACTATCAATGGCAGGTTCCGAACAGGTTTTCAGTCTTTTTTATGTTTTTCATAATGCTAATGGTATACGAAGTTGTTATACGACTTGAAAGCATTAATAAAAAGGCTTTGATGATTGGCGTGATAGCGGTTTCATTAATTCTGACTATTACTTATCTGATCGGAATGGGAAAAAAAGAATTACCTAACAATAATACGATTTCTTATATCATCAGTTCAGTTCCCACAATTAAATCATCCATTTCATATAATGGTAGTAAGTCGGAGCTTGAGTTTATAGAAAACACAGAGAAACTTACAAAACGACACCCTGATATGAAAACTCCGTTTGTTATTACCGAGCGTCCGGGTGAGAATTTTGACCAGAATATCTCATATATGACGGGAACACATTCTCTTAGCTTTTATACTTCTGCAAGCTACAAACAGCATTTTGATCTTTATTATAGATGGGGAATGCTATTCTCACAAAATATAACGTATTATTCAACTGGTTCGCCACTCTCAGATATGATGTTGCATGTTAAGTATCATACAGCGAATTCAGAAAAGTATGAAGCTATATCTCCATATGTTCCAGTAGATAAGGAAGGAAATGTAGTGCTATATGAAAATCCTTATTATCTGCCTCTTGGTATTGTAATAGATAGTAGTAAACTAAAAGAATGGAATGAAAAGTCACAGTCATATACCAATTATTATTCGGTTTTTGAAAGAGATAATGCTTTTGCAAATGCATTTGGAACAGGCGATATATATAACGATGTAGAGATAAGCAGAGTTAATTCGGAAGAAGAGCTGGGTGATGAGGGAAGCTATTACATGGTTGAAGAGGATTCTGAAGGAAATGCTCTTTATACGTTCTACATAAATAGTGATATAGAGGGGGCACTATATATGCAGATAGCACAGGCACCTGAGTATATCGGAACAGCAGTAAAAGGAGAACCTCAGATTCTTTACTACTATGTTCAAAGGACTCTCAATCTTGGAGAGTATGATGATGTTAAGATTGCAGTATGGGATACTCAAAACTTCAAAAAATTATATGATGTTTTGAGCGAGAATACAATGACGGATCTTTCTTATGAGACTGATGGGATTTATGGAAAAGTTGCTATGCCGGA
>CACYJP010000019.1 GCA_902774725.1 uncultured Lachnospiraceae bacterium | reverse complement strand
ACTGGTAAATGAGCTTTTTGAGATCACCAGATACAATATCCGAAAGGTTGAGCTGGATAAGGGAAATGTGAATCTGTCGGTCATGCTTGAACAAATAGCCTTTGAGTTCAATCCGCTGCTTGCTGAAAAGGGACTCAGCTTTGAACAGGAGATCGAGCAGGGGGTAAATGCTTATGTTGATACAGACAAGATAGAAAGAGTAATTGACAACCTGATACGTAATGCTATTTTCTACAGCTATCCTGCAACTTCGATTAAGATAGCCCTTACTAAAGAAAAGCCTTCAGATGAAGAGGAAGGTTACATCAAACTGGTTGTTGAAAATAAAGGAAAGACCATTCCGAAAGAAAAACTCGAAAGGATATTTGATCAGTTTTACAGACTTGATTCCTCAAGAAGTACGGCGACCGGTGGTTCAGGTCTAGGGCTTGCTATTGCAAAGCAGCTGGTAGTTGCTCATGATGGAACGATTATAGCTGAAAGCGAAAATGAAACAATTACATTTACCATAAAGCTTCCTGAGAAATAGATATAAAACATAGATAAGAAATAGATATAAGAAAATCGAAAAAACTTATAAGTAAATCGTAAGATTTTAATCATTATTTCCGAAAGATTATATCTGAGAAGTCTGCTACACTTGAGTTCGTAGTGTTGAAGTTAACAAAAACTATAGTGCAACACTGCAGACAGATATAAAAAAGGAGAAAAAATAATGAGGAAGAATTTTATGACAAAAATGCTCACAGGCGTTGTAGCAGCAGCTACAATAGCATCCGGAGCAGGAGCAATTGGTGGAGTAAAGGCAGCATCTAATAATGATATAGCTGCAGCAATGGAAGGGTACAAAAATGTACTTGCAAGTAAAGAGGCTGATATGAACTTCGGGCCTGGTTACTTTTCTGTAGCAGACTTCAATGAGGATGGTATGCCGGACCTTATGTACCTTAAGGAAGGCCGTGACGGCAGAACAAGAGAGCTTTATACATTTAACGATGGTAATGTAGTTGGAATGGATGAGTCTGTTTTCGATGAAAACAATTGCTATGAGGCTTATCTGAATGTTGATAGAAACTATTTTGCTCTTTCAGCAGATGAGTGGATCAAGCCTGATGAGGCTACTGGTAGTGATGTAGAAAAGGAAACAGCAGAAGAGAATACAGAGTCTGTAACAGAAGAGGCTACAGAGGCGATAGCAGAAGAGGCTACAGAGGTTGTAACAGAAGAGACTACAGAGGCGATAGCAGAAGAAACAGCAGAAGATGATAGCTTTAAGGCATCTATGGATGCTTACAGACAGGTCCTTACAGATAAGGGACAGGGAGTTGGTGGCTTCCAGGTGTATGATGTGAATGGTGATGGACTTCTTGATCTCTACTATGTAGATTCAGAAAATGATGTTGAAGATGTTTACATCTTCATTGATGGAGAGTTATACAAGTCAGAGGGTATGCACCTTAATAATGTAGATATGGGTAAGCTTGTAGCTAACTATGAAAGAAACTACTATCTTGTAGATGCAGATTACTATAATCATACAGGTAAGTTTGCAGACTAATTTGCCTGATTCTTAACATACTAATTAACAATTAATTCCTAAATAGTGCTTAGATTTTTCGTATAGTCAGCGGAGTAGAAATATTCCGCTGATTTTTTATTTTTTGATTTTAAAATTTTAAAAAAAGCATATTTTGATGCTTTTTTGATGCCTGCAGGGTGTTAAATACGAGTTGTCTAAGACAAAAGGGGTTTAAACAGGTTTTAAATCGTAAGAAAATCTTAAGATTTTTTTCAGTAAAAATGAAAGATTAACAAAGTATACTTTGATAACATATTAAACATGGAGGGAATGTTATGGGAAATCAAAATTCAGAAATTCATTTATTTGATGAGGCTGAGCAGGAAAAAATCGAGGCTGTAACTGAAAGAAGAAAGAGTGTAAAAAAGCAGGACAGAGAAAGAAGAAAGAAGCTTAAAAAATTAAAAGCTAAGATAGCAATTGGGGTTTTGTTTTGCGGAAGCTTGCTCTTTGCATTTGGTGCACTGAATTTTGTTGTGAAGCATGCACATGAGTTTGAAAATATCAGATGTGCTGAGGCAGCTGATATCTCAGAAGAAGAAAAAGAAGAAATAATCACAAAAGTAAAACAGGAAAAAGCTGAAAAGGCTGAAGAGAAAGAAGACTGGAAGCTTACTCTTGTAAATAAAGATCATCCTGTGTCTGATGATTATGAGACACAGCTGATTATGCTTTCAAATGGAGAGCAGGTTGATTCTAGAATATATCCGCAGCTCCAAATGATGTTCGATGATATGAGAAGCGAGGGATTATATCCGATGGTCGCTTCGGGTTACCGTAGTAAAGAAACACAGCAGCAGCTGTTTGATGATAAGGTAACCAATTGTCTGGTTCAGGGTTATTCACAGGAAGAGGCCGAAGATCAGGCCAGAACGTGGGTTGCAGTACCCGGAACATCAGAGCATCAATTGGGGCTTGCGGTTGACATAAATTCTGAAATAGATGAGGTATTATTTGATTCTGAGACAGGAATAACACCGATTTATCAGTGGTTGATCGATAATTCATATCGTTATGGCTTTGTTCTCAGATATCCTTCAGGAAAAGAAAGTATTACAGGCGTTAACTTCGAGCCATGGCATTATAGATACGTAGGTATCGAAAATGCGAAAAAGATGCATGAGAGTGGACTTACGCTTGAGGAGTATATAGAACAGTAAATAAAGTGTAATTATATATCATGGGAAGTCAGTCGGAGATGGTTCTCCAGCTGGCTTCCTTTTTTGACACTTTACTGTAAATGGAGTAAAATAACAGTATCTGTGGCATATCACAGTATCAGGAGGAGTTTTAATGTCGGATAACAATATTCTTAGTGCTATCAGCAACCTATACAATGTAACAACTGTGCTTAATTTTGGTGCGCTTTTTACTGATGGTACACCTGATTTTGTCGAACCGGCAGAGCCCTCTATCGGGGATGATGTTACTATCAGATTTCGTACTGCGAGAAATAACGTGGATGGCGTAGATCTGGTCGTGGGGGACAAGCATATCCCTATGTCTGTTACCGATTATAACGGTATCTTTGATTTCTATTCAGTTACGATCAAGAAGCTGACCGAAAGGTTCAGATATTATTTTGAAGTACATTCAGACAGGCTAAATGTTGTTTATAACCGTCTGGGTGTTCTCAAGGAAGTGAATCATGACTACGACTTTCAGATAGTTCCGGGCTTCAAGACTCCGGACTGGGCAAAGGGAGCAGTCTTTTATCAGATATATGTAGATAGATTTTGTAATGGTGATTCTTCTAATGATGTTCTCACGAATGAGTATAATTATGTTGGAAGTAAGGTCAGAAAGATAGAGAACTGGGATAAGATTCCTGACAACATGGATGTTGGTAACTTCTATGGCGGAGACCTCCAGGGAGTTATGAACAAGCTTGATTATCTGAAGGATCTTGGCATCGAGGTTATTTATTTCAATCCTATATTTGTTTCACCTTCAAATCATAAGTATGATATCCAGGATTATGATTATATCGATCCGCATTATGGAAGAATCGTTAAGGATGAGGGAGAGCTTCTTCCGGATTATGAAAGTGATAACAGTAAGGCAACCCGATATATAAGCAGGGTGACTTCAAAGGAGAATCTTGAGGCTTCAAATCAGCTGTTTATTGAGCTTGTTGAGCAGGCTCATCAGCGTGGGATCAAGATCGTTTTGGATGGAGTCTTCAATCACTGCGGTTCCTTTAATAAGTGGCTCGACAGAGAGCATATATATGATCAGAATCCTGACTATGAGAAGGGTGCTTATGTATCTGCGGATAGTCCATATAGATCATTCTTTAAGTTCCAGGATGAGGGTGCCTGGCCGAATAATGGTACCTATAATGGCTGGTGGGGACATGATACGCTCCCGAAGCTGAATTATGAAGAATCAGAAAAGCTTTATAACTATATACTTGACGTAGGTCGCAAATGGGTTTCACCACCTTACAATGCTGATGGCTGGAGACTTGATGTTGCTGCGGATCTTGGCTATTCAGAGGAGTACAATCACAGATTCTGGAGAGACTTCCGCAAGGCAGTAAAGGAAGCCAATCCAAATGCAATAATACTTGCAGAGCATTACGGCAATCCGAAGTCCTGGCTCGATGGAGAAGAGTGGGATACTATTATGAACTACGGTGCATTTATGGAGCCTATCACATGGTTCCTTACCGGAGTTGAAAAACACAGCGATGAATTCAGAGGAGATTTTCTCGGAAATGCAGATTTCTTCAAGGGTTCTATAACTAACTACATGTCTTACTTCATGTACAATTCGCTTTACGTTGCGATGAATGAGCTCTCGAATCACGACCATTCCAGATTTCTTACCAGAACTAATCACAGGGTTGGAAGAATCCATACTCTTGGCCCTGATATGGCGAATGAAAATGTAAATAAGGGAATCATGAGGATGGCTGTTACATTTCAGATGACCTGGCCCGGAGCACCTACTATTTATTATGGTGATGAGGCTGGAGTCTGTGGATGGACTGACCCTGATTCTAGAAGAACCTATCCATGGGGGCACGAGGATCAGGAGCTTATCTGGTTCCACAAGGATGTAATTAAGATTCACAATACCTATCAGTCGCTCAGGACAGGTTCGCTTAAGTTCCTTATCGGAGAATATAGACTTATAGCATATGGACGATTCAACAGAAATGAGGCTGTTGCAGTAATCATAAACAGTGACTATATTGAAAAGGAAGTCAAGCTTCATGTAAGAGAGCTGGGAGTTAGAAATAATAAGACAATGAGGCGAGTGCTTCTTACTACAGAGGAAGGCTATCATACAGAGGTGGAAAATCATATGGTGCAGAACAACGTTCTTACGGTTGTGGTTCCAAAATGTTCTGCGTCAGTATATGTAGTTAACTGGTAAAAAGACGCTTTAACGTTGAGAAGATTTATAAGGAGTCATGTGTTGCATGACTCCTTAATTGTACAAGATGAAATAGTCCTTTAAGCTAAAGAGGAGATAAAATGGCAGACTTCAAGCTGCATTCTGAGTATTCACCAACCGGTGATCAGCCAGAGGCAATCAAAACAATAGTAGAAAACTTTAAAAAAGGAAAGAAGCATCAGACGCTTCTCGGAGTTACCGGATCGGGAAAAACATTTACCATGGCAAATGTAATAAAGGCTCTTGGTAAAAAAACTCTTATTATGTCTCACAACAAAACTCTTGCGGCACAGCTCTATGGTGAGATGAAGGAATTTTTCCCGGAGAATGCGGTGGAATACTTTGTTTCCTACTATGATTATTATCAGCCGGAGGCATATGTTCCTTCAACGGATACTTATATAGCAAAGGACTCTTCTGTGAATGATGAGATAGATATGCTGAGGCACAGTGCAACGTCTGCTCTTGTTGAAAGAGATGACGTTATTGTTGTGTCCTCTGTATCATGTATATATGGAATCGGAAACCCTGAAGATTACAAGTCTATGATGCTTGGACTCAGACCGGGAATGGCACTTGACAGGGATGTTATGATTAAAGAATTGGTGGATATGCAGTATACACGAAATGAGATGGATTTCAAGAGAAGTACATTTCGCTTTAAAGGTGATACTGTAGATATAATTCCTGCAAATAAGGATGGTGAAGCTATCCGTATAGAATTCTTCGGGGATGAGATAGACAGGATTTCAGAGTTTGATCCGCTTACCGGAGAGATTAAAAGGGATGTGAATTTCACCTGTATCTTCCCTGCATCATACTATGTTATTGCTCCTTCGAAGCTGGAGAAGGCGCTTAAGGAAATTGATGAGGAGCTTCGTGAGAGAATAGTATACTTCAAATCACATGATAAGCTTCTTGAGGCGCAGCGTATTCAGGAAAGAACAGAGTTTGATATGGAGATGCTTAGGGAGACGGGATTTTGTTCAGGCATCGAGAACTATACGAGAATTCTCGCCGGAGGAAAGCCCGGAGATCCACCGGATACGCTTATTGATTTCTTTGGTGATGACTATCTGCTGATAGTAGACGAGTCACATCAGACTCTTCCACAGGTAAGAGGCATGTATGCGGGAAACAAGAAGAGGAAGGAAACACTTATCGACTTCGGCTTCAGACTTCCCTCTGCGATGGATAACCGGCCTCTTAATTTTGAAGAATATGAAGAGAGGGTAGATAAGATACTCTATGTTTCGGCAACGCCCGGACCATATGAGCAGGAGCACGAAGAGGCGAGAGCTGAGCAGGTTATCAGACCTACCGGACTATTAGATCCGGAGATAGATGTTCGCCCGGTTGCGGGTCAGGTGGATGACCTGTATGGCGAGATAAGTAAAGAGGTATCAAATGGAAACAAGGTTCTCGTAACCACTCTTACAAAGAGAATGGCAGAGGAACTGACAGAGTATCTGAGAGGCCTTGACGTAAAGGTTAAGTATCTACACTCCGATATCGATACACTTGAGAGAATGGAGATAGTGCGTGACCTGAGACTTGGAGTTTTTGATGTTCTGGTTGGAATCAATCTTCTTAGGGAAGGTCTTGATATCCCGGAGATAACTCTGGTTGCGATACTCGATGCGGACAAGGAGGGTTTCCTTCGTTCAGAAACATCACTTATTCAGACGATTGGACGTGCTGCGAGAAATGTGGATGGTCACGTTATAATGTATGCAGATACGATAACAGACTCAATGAAGCGTGCTATTGATGAAACCAACAGACGTCGTGAGATACAGCAGAAGTATAATGACGAAAATGGTATCACACCTCAGACTGTTCGTAAGGCAGTAAGAGAATTGATTTCAACAAGTCTTAAGGCCGCAGAGGAAGAAGCGGCAGAGCGTAAGAACCGTGTTGGAAAAGATCCGGATCTTATGAATAAGAAAGAGCTTGGTAAAGAGATAGACAGACTTACCAAGAAGATGAATCAGGCGGCGGCTGAGCTTAACTTTGAGCTTGCAGCGGTTCTAAGGGATGAGCTGATCGAGCTTAAAATAAAGCTAAGAGATTATGATAAGTAATGTGAAGATTAGGAGCGAGAAATGAAGAGAAAGAAAAACTATTTGAGGAAGATTTACGGAGCAACTGCGACTGTCATTGCTTCAGTAATGACTCTTTCGATGGGCTTTAACTCACAGGCAGAGGTTATCTATATGGATCATGTAACTTCTGAGATGACGAAAGCATCCTATTGGTATTCGAAGGTAGAAAACCCTGACGAAGTTCTTGCGGACATAAGTGAGATAGAGTCTATAAATGCTGATATTGTTGCAGGCTCCGGTACGGGGGTTGGTGACATAAGAAATGTAGCTGAAACGGTAGATGGAGTCACACTTAACACACAGCTGAAGGAAAGTGCGCTAAGTGATATAAACTATTTCTTAAGTATTGCATCTACTATGTACACAAACGGTGGAGAGGTTCTGACAAAGGATTCCTTTGCGGATGTTATAGAGAATACTCAGAATCAAAACGCAACTTCAGAGCAGGCTGTTAAGTACGGAGTTGTAACAACCAGAACAACACTTAATGCTCTTCCGACGGATATGATGGTGCTCGATGAGCAGTGGGATTATAATTTTGATTATATTCATCTGTCTGCTCTTCTTATGAATGAGCCGGTAGTTATCAGATCCATCTCAGCTGATGGGCTCTACTATTATGCGGTTACAACCCACAGCAGAGGATGGGTAAAGGTATCAGACGTTGCTGTTTGTAAGGATAAAGAGGAGTGGCTGTATGCCTGGGATATTGAACCTGAAAATGTTCTTGTTGTCTATGGAGACAAGGTTACAACAGAGGAGACCAGAGTAGATCCTGAGATCTCAAAAATAGTTCTTCCTATGGGTACTATCCTCAGACTGGCTGAACAGAAAGACTGGACCAAGGTTATATCAAACAGGTCTTCTTATTATAATCATGTTGTATGGATGCCAACAAGAAAAGATGATGGAACCTATGAAGCGAAGCTCTGTCTTATTTCTCAGCATACTAAAACAAGTGAGGGTTATCTTCCGCTTACATATAAGAATATAGCAGATGTTGCATTTAATATGCTTGGAAATACATATGGCTGGGGTGGAATGCTTTCTTCCAACGACTGCTCCGGATATGTCAGAGATGTATATCGTTGTTTTGGATTTAATCTCGGAAGAAATACAAATAACCAGATGAGCCAGCCGGTAAAAAAGTACGATGTAAGTACATTTACCAAGGAAGAGAAGGAAACTTTGCTGAAGAATCTGCCTATCGGAAGTGTTCTTCTTTGGGGCGCACATGAGATGATTTATCTGGGACATGAAGACGGATATTTCTATGTAATTAACTCTGTAAGCTCTGCAACAAGACCGGACGGTCAGGGAACAAGAATAAGAAATGTAATCATAAATACTATTGATATAACAAGACCTAACGGTAAAACATGGCTGGATACTGTAACAACTATGGAGATACCTTATATCGGTTTAAACAGTCCGGGCTATGATTATGATTATACAATCGATAGAGAAAAGGAAGCAGCACAGAATTCTCTGGATGAATCAATAAAGGGTGCGAAGGAATTCTATGAAAGCATCAAGTCTGATTCTGCTTATTCAGAGATAGCTGAGGAGCTGAGGGGTGCAATCGAGGAGGCTGTAAAGGCTTCTGAAGATGCTGAACTTGGTACAGAGGAGCTTATTGCTGCAGATACTGCTCTTCAGGAGGCTCTTGAAAAAGTAAAGGCTGAGAAGGCAGCAATCGATGAGGAAAAAGAAAAGAAGGATGATGACAAGAAGGATGATAAGCCTGCTGAGCCTGCTCATAAGAGTGAGTGGATAGACGGACAGTGGTACGACGAGGCAGGTAAGACTGACTACGCAGCTAAGGGTTCATGGCAGCAGAATGAAACCGGCTGGTGGTTCGAGGATTCTTCGGGTTGGTATCCGGTTAGCAGCTGGCAGAAGATAGATGGTCTCTGGTATTACTTCAGAGCTGATGGATACATGGCTGCAAGTGAGTGGATAGACGATTACTGGCTGGACGCAGATGGAGCTTGCCGCTACGTACCAAGAGGTGGCTGGAGAAAAAACAAGGCCGGCTGGTGGTATGAAGATACCTCAGGATGGCAGCCTGTCAGCCAGTGGCTTAGCATTAATGAGAGATGGTACTATTTTGGTGATAATGGTAACCTTGTGACTAACAGCTATGTTGACGGTTGCTGGGTTAATGCTGATGGAGCATGGGAATAAACCTTTGCCCCATGAGAGGGTAAAAAATGAGCGAGATAAAGTACATAACTGTACAGGGTGCACGTGAACACAATCTAAAGGATGTAAACGTGAAGCTTCCTAGAAATAAATTTATAGTTTTTACGGGGCTTTCCGGTTCAGGTAAATCCTCGCTTGCTTTTGATACGATCTATGCAGAAGGACAGAGACGCTATATGGAGTCTCTGTCCTCCTATGCTAGACAGTTCTTAGGGCAGGCAGAGAAACCGGATGTGGATAAGATAGAGGGACTTTCACCTGCGATTTCAATTGATCAGAAGTCTACGAATAAGAATCCGAGATCGACTGTCGGAACAGTCACGGAAATATATGATTA
This sequence comes from uncultured Lachnospiraceae bacterium, assembly GCA_902774725.1. GTDB lineage: Bacteria > Bacillota > Clostridia > Lachnospirales > Lachnospiraceae > Eubacterium_Q. The sequence continues at coordinate 28,864 of CACYJP010000019.1, read as the reverse complement.
CCTGAGACTTCTCTACGCAAGAGTGGGTACACCTCATTGTCCGAATTGTGGAAGAATCATCGAGAGACAGACTGTTGATCAGATGGTTGATAAGATAATGGAGTTTCCTGAGAGAACAAAATTCCAGGTGCTTTCTCCTGTCGTAAGAGGTCGAAAGGGAACTCATGAAAAGCTGCTCCAAAGAGCAAAGAAGAGTGGATTTGTCAGAGTTATAGTTGATGACAACATGTACACACTTGATGAAGAAATCACTCTTGAAAAAAATAAGAAGCATAATATAGATCTTGTGGTGGATAGACTTGTTATCAAGGAAGGTATAGAAAGGAGACTTTCTGACTCACTTGAGACGGCGCTTAAACAGGCGGAGGGAACAGTTAAGATTGAGGTTATTGATGGCGAGACCTATACATTTTCCGATAGCTTTTCCTGTCCTTACTGTAACATCTCAATAGATGAGATAGAACCGAGATCATTTTCTTTTAACAATCCTTTTGGCGCATGCCCTGCATGTACCGGAATAGGATGGGAGAGAAAGCTTGATCCGGACCTTATGATTCCGGATAAGTCGAGAACTCTGAATGAGGGAGCTATTGCAGTTTCCGGCTGGGCTTCGAGTGGTGATCCGAAGTCTTTTACGCATGCTCTTCTTGTGGCGCTTTCTGAGGCGTATGATTTTTCAATGGATGTTCCGTATCGTGACCTGCCTGATGAGGCTAAGGATGTGATAATAAACGGAACCAGAGGTAAACGTATAAGCATTCATTATAATAGTCAGCGTTCGCGCAGAAGTACATTTACCCATCCTTTTGAAGGGCTTATTGCAAATGTAGAGGAACGCTATAAGTATACCGGTTCAGAGGAGATGCGTTCTGACTACGAATCTTATATGACATTTACACCTTGTGCGGTCTGTGGGGGTAAGAGGCTGAAGCCTTCGTCTCTGGCTGTCACAATTGGTGATATGAATATATTTGATATGACAGAGATGTCGATTGATGAGCTATATAACTATATCGAAGGACTTGAGCTTACAAAACGTCAGGAAATGATAGGAAGAGATATCCTGAAGGAGATAAGATCGAGACTTAAGTTCATGGTTGATGTTGGACTTAATTATCTGTCGCTTAGTCGTGCGACGGCGACACTTTCCGGTGGAGAAGCACAGCGTATCAGACTGGCTACTCAGATCGGATCGGGACTTGTAGGAGTAACCTATATCCTGGACGAGCCTTCAATCGGACTTCATCAGAGAGATAATGATAAGCTTATTGCTTCACTTAAGAGACTGCAGTCGCTCGGTAATACTCTGATCGTTGTTGAACATGATGAGGAGACTATGAGAGCGGCCGATTATATAGTTGATATCGGACCGCGCGCGGGAGTTCACGGCGGTGAGGTTGTTGCAGCCGGAAAGGTGGAGGATCTTATAAAGAATAAAAACTCTATCACCGGTCAGTATCTGAGTGGGGAGGAGATAATTCCTGTTCCGTCAGAGAGAAGAAAGCCGACCGGCTGGCTTGAGATAAAGGGCGCCAGGGAGAATAACCTGAAGAACATAGATGTAAAGGTTCCTCTCGGTGTGCTTACGGTAGTAACCGGTGTTTCGGGTTCGGGAAAAAGCTCACTTATTAATGAGATACTTAAGAAAAAGCTTCTTCGTGATCTGAACCGTGCGAGAATCAAGCCGGGAAAGCATGACGATATAATCGGTTATGATGTGCTTGATAAGGTTATTGATATCGATCAGTCGCCGATAGGAAGAACTCCTCGTTCAAATCCTGCTACATATACAGGAGTGTTCGATCTGATAAGAGGTATTTTTGCTGAGACAAGAGATGCGAAGACTATGGGATATAACAAGGGAAGATTTTCCTTCAATGTTTCAGGCGGAAGGTGCGAGGCTTGTAAGGGTGATGGAATTAACAAGATCGAGATGCATTTCCTTCCGGATATATATGTTCCTTGTGAGGTGTGTGACGGAAAGAGATACAATCGTGAAACTCTTGAGGTCAGGTATAAAGGAAAGAATATCTTTGAGGTACTTGATATGTCTGTGGATGAGGCCTGTGATTTCTTTGAGGCGGTGCCTTCTATTTACAGAAAGATAAAGACGCTTCAGGATGTTGGACTTGGATATATCAAGCTCGGACAGCCTTCGACTACGCTTTCCGGTGGAGAGGCGCAGCGTATAAAGCTTGCAACTGAGCTCTCAAAGAGGAGTACCGGAAGTACGATCTATATACTTGATGAGCCTACGACCGGACTACATTTTGATGATGTTAAAAAGCTACTGCAGATACTTCAGAAGTTTGCTGATGGCGGAAATACGGTTGTTGTTATCGAGCATAACATGGATGTCATCAAGCAGGCGGACTATATCATAGATATGGGACCTGAAGGTGGAAATGGCGGTGGAACAGTTGTTGCTGAGGGAACGCCTGAAGAGATATCTAAAAAGAGAAAATCCTATACCGGAAAGTATTTGAAGAAGTATTTGTAGAAATAGATTATTTGCAGATGTGAGTGGTTTGTAAAAAGAAAGGTTTACAAAGAGAAGAGTTTGCAAAGAGAATGGTGGCTATTTTGCTGTCAGTTATTTCGGAAGTAAAAGGATAATCAGAGGACAGAGCTAAATTGATAGGGGTTGTAACATTTTTATTTATAGTAATATGTTGGGGAGCGTTTCTGTTTATGTTTAACAGAGACAGAAGCAGATATAGGAATTGCTATTTGATGGCACTTGCGCTTTTTTCTATATTTCCGTTTTTATGGTCTGTAGGCGGAGACGGCACAAAGATTTTTACAATCGTACTGGTTGATATAATTATTATTGCAATTCTGATCGTACCATTTTTTCTGATCTTTAATGGAATTGTGATGATGAAAAAAGAGGGAAGGCAGCTGGCTCATATGCTTTCGCTTGCTCTTGGAATTATGATATTCATCGGAGAGGTAGCTACGGCATCGATTTTTCTAAGAGATTTAGTGACGAATGGAATAGGTCTGAAAAAGGGCCATAGTATCAGAGAAATAATTGATATTCTTGTCAGTTCGTCAGTTATATACTTCTCTGTTTCGTTCCTCATTTTTATGATTTATGTTGTATTTCTTCAGGTAGTGCCGAAGAAAAAGAATTTTGATTATATAATCATTCACGGCGCCGGACTTCTGGATGGTGACCGGGTTCCCCGCCTTTTGGGAAATCGAATCGATAAGGCGATAGCTGTTTACAGGATGGATCCGACACCGACCAAAATAATTCCGTCAGGCGGACAGGGAACTGATGAAAGCGTATCCGAGGCGGAAGCCATGAAGAGGTATCTGATAAAGGAAGGAGTTCCTGAGGGTGATATCATCATGGAGGACAGATCAACAACCACTCTTGAGAACATAAGCTATTCCAAGGCTATAATAGATAGTGATGGTCCGAATAAATACACAGCGCTTGTAACCAGTAATTACCATGTTTACAGAGCACTTCGATACGCAAAAAAATGTGGGCTCAAATGTACCGGTATCGGAAGTCACGTGGCCTTTTATTACTGGCCTAGCGCACTCATACGTGAGTACATCGCAATACATGCGGAGAAGAAGCATGCGGTAATGCTTGTAGCTGGGTGGATCTGTTATGTAGGTTTATCATTTTATTTGACACATAATTTGTTTGTATGATTGAAAAACGGTCAGAAATAATCTGACCGTTTTTCATATTATACAATAATAGCGAGTTAAAAAGATGAAAATTTGTACAAACTGCACAATGAAAATTGAAAAAGTATAGGCAGTATTATGATTGAATGTGACTGATTTTGATTGTATAATGAATGTATCGTTGGTTTAACAAATGAACGGAGGTAGTGACTATGGTTTATACCGTAACATTTAACCCATCTCTGGATTATATTGTGACGGTTGATGATTTCAAGCTGGGGCTGACAAACAGAACTGAGTCTGAGCTGATGTTACCGGGCGGAAAAGGAATAAATGTTTCCATCGTCCTAAGCAATCTGGGAATCGAAAATTCTGCTATATATTTTTCTGCAGGATTTGTAGGAGATGAAATCACCAGACGTGTTAAGGAAAGCGGAATCACATCCGAGGAAATAAAGCTCTCCGGTGGTTGTTCAAGAATCAATCTTAAGCTTAAATCAATCGACGGAACCGAGATAAACGGAATGGGACCGGACATTTCCGATGAAGACATCGGTAAGCTGTATGAAAAACTGGATAAAATCGAGGAGGGGGACACTCTGGTTCTTGCAGGAAGCATTCCTTCAACTATGCCGGAGACAATCTATAGCGACATCATAGAGCATCTTCAGGGACGAGGAATCAGAATTGTAGTTGATGCGACTAAAGAACTTCTCGTAAATGTGCTTAAGTTTAAACCATTTCTCGTCAAGCCAAATAATCATGAGCTGGGCGAGATATTCGGAGTTGAGCTTAAGACAAGAGAAAGCGTAGTTCCATACGCTAAGAAACTCCTGGAAATGGGAGCAGAAAATGTGATCATTTCCATGGCAGGAGAAGGAGCTGTATTTGTCAGTTCAGACGGACAGGTATATATGAGAGAAGCTCCTAAAGGTAAACTCGTAAACGGAGTCGGAGCGGGAGACTCCATGGTAGCCGGTTTTATAGCAGGCTATCTCACCGAAGGTGATCTGCTTCATGCATTTAAGATGGGGCTTAGTACTGGATCAGCAAGTGCATTTTCAGAATACCTCGCAACTAAAGAAGAAGTAATGGCAGTATACGAAACAGTGGAATAAGTCGAGTGGAAACGGTTCTTATTGACTTATTGACTAAAAAAAATAAGGGAGGGAACGAAAATGAGGATAATTGAGCTTCTTGATAAAAAGAGTATTAGTTTATCAGCTGCTCCGAAGACAAAGAATGAATGTCTGGATATGGCTGTAGACCTCATGGATGCAAGCGGAAAGCTGAAGGATAAAGAAGCCTATAAAAAGCTTGTTTATGCCAGAGAAGAAGAAAGTACTACAGGAGTAGGTGAGGGTATCGCTATACCTCACGGCAAGGGTGACTGTGTTGAGCAGCCGGGACTTGCGGCAATGGTAATAAAGGATGGAGTTGAGTATGAGGCACTTGATGATGAGCCTGTAAATATACTTTTCCTTATAGCAGCTCCTGATACAGAGGATAATGTGCATCTTGATGTGCTTTCAAAGCTGTCTATGATGCTCATGGATGAGGATTTCAGAAAGAACCTCATCGAGGCTAAGAGTGAGGATGAGTTCCTTGATATTATCGACAAAGCTGATGAGGAAAGAGGAAGTGTGGATGAGAGTCTCGCAGAAACCTCAATAGCTGATGATAATTCAGGAAGCCTCAAGGTTGTAGCAGTTACATCATGTCCGACAGGAATTGCTCATACATATATGGCAGCTGAAGGACTTGAGAAGGCAGCCGGAAAAGCAGGAATCAAGATCAAGATAGAGACAAGAGGATCTTCAGGAACAAAGAATGAGCTTACAGCTGATGATATCGCTGCAGCGGACTGCGTAATAGTTACAGCAGATGCAAAGGTTCCACTGGATCGTTTTAAGGGCAAGAAGCTCATTCAGAGAAAGGTTGCGGATGGAATCAATAAGGCTGATGAGCTTATGGGAATAGTTCAGGCAGGAACCGCAAGTATATTTGAAGGCGAGGGTGATTCAACGGCTTCTGAATCCGGTTCAGCAGACGGCGGATCAGGCGGAGCAGGTCACAAGGTTTACACCTGGCTCATGAGTGGTGTTTCACATATGCTTCCATTCGTTATCGGTGGTGGTATTCTCGTAGCACTTGCATTTCTTATTGATACAATAGCAGGCTACGGTGCATCAGGTGGAGGAGACTTCGGTAGTATCACACCTCTGGCAGCACTGCTTAAGTATATCGGCGGACTTTCAATGGGACTTATGGTTCCGGTACTTGCTGGATATATCGCATACGCAATCGCAGACAGACCTGGTCTTGCAGTTGGTTTCGTAGGCGGTATGCTCGCATCAAGCGGAAATGCAATTCTGTCAGGTTATACATTTGCAGAGGGAGCTCTTGTAGATGGAAAGCCTCTCGGAGCTTTCAGTGAGTTCTTATCAAAGTTTGCATTCCAGCAGCCGGATGGCGGTAATACAGTATCCGGATTCCTCGGTGGTATCGTAGCAGGTTTCCTTGCAGGTTTCCTGGTACTCGGAATCCAGAAGGTATGTTCAAAGCTTCCTGAAGCATTTGATGGACTTAAGCCAACACTTATTTATCCGCTCGTTGGTATATTCCTTGAAGGAATAATTATGTGTTTCGTACTTAATCCACTTATCGGACTTGCAAACACAGGTCTTTCAAACATGCTTACATCTATTTCAGATGCAGGAATGATCACAGCACTCGGACTTATACTCGGTGCGATGATGGCAATCGATATGGGTGGTCCGATCAACAAAGCAGCATACGTATTCGGTACAGGTATGCTGGCAACCGCATCACAGTATATGGCACAGGGAATCCCTAGCAGTGATCCAAAGGTTGAGGCCTGCTATATCGCAATGGCAGCAATTATGGTTGGTGGAATGGTTCCTCCGGTAGGTATCGCACTTGCTTGCTGGATATTCCCTAAGAAGTTTACAAAGGCAGAGAGAGGCTCTGCAGTATCAAATGTAGTTATGGGTGCTTCATTTATCACAGAGGGTGCTATACCATTTGCAGCAGCTGATCCGCTTCATGTTATTCCATGTACAATGGTAGGAGCAGGTGTGGCAGGATTCTTAGCAGCACTTTTCAAATGTACACTTATGGCACCACATGGTGGAGTATTCGTGTTCGCAACCGTAGGTAATCCGCTCATGTACATAGTGGCGTGGTTAGTCGGATCAATAGTAACCTGCTTCATGCTGGGATTGATAAAGAAGCCGGTAGTGCAGTAAATGAACAGACGATTAAAAATAAATATGTAAATTTATATGTAAAAAGGGAGGTAACAAAATGGTAAGTTTTGAATACACAATTAAGGATGTACATGGTATACACGCAAGACCTGCAACAGATCTTTTCAAGATGACAAAAAATTATGAGTCAGTTGTCAAGGTAGCTAAGGGCGATAAGGAAGTTGCTTTTAAGGGAGTTATGGGCATCATGTCACTCGGAGCTAAGCAGGGAGATACAGTTAAGTTCTCCTTCGACGGACCGGATGAGGAAGCAGAGTGTGCTGCAGTTAAGGAGTTCTTAGAGGCTAATCTGTAATAGATTCTTTTAGTCATGAGGTATAACTATGCGGGATCTGGATTATTTGAAGCTGCTCAGTCATGAGTTTCCGACGGCGGGAAGCTGTCAGGCAGAGATGATCAATCTCAGAGCGATACTCGCACTTCCGAAGGGAAATGAGTATTTCTTCTCGGATATTCATGGAGAGTATGAGAGCTTCATTCATCTGATACGAAGTGCAATGAGGCGGTCAGGAGAGATAAGTGATGGGTGGTACAAGGATACCATCCATCATCTGATCGCTCTTTGTCGCGAGGTGGCATCAAAGTATACAAGATCAAAGGTCAGAAAAAAGCTGCCTAAGGATTTTGGCTATGCGATAGATGAGCTGATTCATACTGATGAATCTGTGCCGGATAAAAAGCTTTACTATATGGAAATAGCTGAGGCTGTGGCTGATGTGAAGGCTGCGGATAATTTTATAGTTGCTCTTTCGGAGCTGATTCAGACGCTTCTGATAGACAGTCTGCATATCATAGGAGATATATTTGACAGAGGACCAAGAGCTGATTATGTAATGGATGAGCTTATCGGTTTTCAGGATGTAGATATCCAGTGGGGTAATCATGATGTGAGCTGGATGGGTGCAGCGTCAGGAAATACTGCGTGTATAGCTACAGTTCTCAGGATTGCAACAAATTATAATTCGTTTGATGTGCTTGAGGACGGCTATGGTATAAATCTGAGACCGCTTTCCATGTTTGCCGATTCAGTTTATAAGGATGACGAATGTGAGTGCTTCAGACCACATCTGCTGGATGATAATAAGTACGATTCAGTGGATCCGATGCTTGCGGCAAGGATGTGTAAAGCAATCACTATCATAGAACTGAAATTAGAGGGACAGCTGATAAAGAGACATCCTGAGTATTTTATGGACAGAAGACTATTTCTCGATAAGATTGATTATGAAAAAGGAACGGTGCTTATCGGTGATAAGGAGTACGAGCTGAGGGATAAAAACTTTCCGACCATTGATCCAAAGGATCCATACAAACTCACTAAAGAAGAGGAGCTTCTCGTAGAAACACTTAAGTATTCTTTTTTACATAGCGGTCGTTTGCAAAAGCATATCAGATTTTTATATTCCCATGGTAGTTTGTACAAGATATGTAACAATAACCTGCTTTTCCACGGATGTATACCGATGGATAAAAAAGGTGATTTTTTGAAAATAAAAACAAAAGAGGGTAACAGATCTGGAAAGGATCTTATGGACTTTTTCCAGGAGAAGATCATAGATGCTTATTTTCTGGACGAGATAGATGATCCGGAGAAGAAGGCTGATAGCGTTGATCTTATGTGGTATCTGTGGGCAGGTCCCGTCTCTCCGCTTTTCGGAAAGGACAGGATGGCGACTTTCGAGCACATTTTCCTGGAGGATAAAAAACTGTCAAAGGAAAACTATAATCCATATTATGAGTTTTCAAAGAATGAAGAATATTGCGACAAGATATTTGAAGAGTTTGAGATGAAGCCGGAAACGGCACATATAATAAACGGACATGTTCCGGTAAAGGTAGCAAAAGGAGAAAAGCCTGTAAAGGCTGGAGGAAAGCTCTACGTGATAGACGGGGGTCTGTCAAAGGCTTATCATCCGAAGACCGGAATCGCAGGCTATACACTTATTTTTAACTCCCATCATCTGGCGCTTGCGGAACACAGGGAGTTTGATAAAGACGGAGATAATACCCCGGAGATATATGTAACAGAGACGATGAGAAGACGTCTTCTGGTTCAAGATACGGACAAGGGAGAAGAGATACGTAAGCAGATATTTGATCTGGAAGAATTGCTGGAGTGTTACAGCTTGGGGTTGATTAAGGAAAAGACGGGTGCAGAAAAAAGTTATATGATGTAGAGGAGGTGTTGCTGGAAATGATTATTTATGAAGGCAAGGCAGTTTTTGAGGGTGTAGCTATAGGAAAACTGTCAGTATATAAGAAGGCAGAGCAGTTCGTAAAAAGAGAGAAGATTGAGGATGCAGACGTTGAAATCTCGAGGTACGAGGAAGCAAGAAATACTGCTGTTATGCAGCTTCAGGTTCTTTATGATAAGGCTGTAAAGGAAGTAGGAGAATCCGGCGCAGAGATATTTGAAGCTCACCAGATGATGGTTGAGGATGGAGACTTTATAGATTCCGTTGAGAATATCATTCGCACGCAGATGGTAAATGCAGAGTATGCGGTTGCTGAGACCGGAGACAATTTCCGTAAGATGTTCCTTGAGATGGATGATGAATACTTTCGTGGAAGAGCTGCGGATGTAAAGGACATATCCGAGAGAGTTATAAATGTTCTTATGGGCGTAGGTGGAGGCGGAATAGAAAGCAGTGAGCCTGTAATTGTTGTGGCAGATGATCTGGCTCCGTCTGAAACCGTTCAGATGGATAAGGATAAGATACTTTCATTTGTTACAGTTCATGGTTCTGCCAATTCACATACCTCCATACTTGCCAAAACGATGAGTATCCCTGCAATAATCGGATGCGATATTCCGCTTACGGATGAGATGGATGGCAGGGAAGCTATAGTTGATGGCTTTGAAGGCAAGGTATATGTTGATCCGGATGAGGAGACACTTGCAGAAAAACAGAAGATAGTTGAAAAGGAGCAGGAAAAGAAGGAGCTTCTTGAACAGCTTAGAGGTAAGGAAAATATCACACAGGACGGTCAGAAGATAAACCTTTATGCCAATATAGGTAACACAAAGGATCTCGGACTGGTTCTTAAGAATGATGCAGGTGGCATCGGATTGTTCCGTTCGGAGTTTATATATCTCGGTTCAGAGACCTATCCTACAGAGGATGAGCAGTTTGCTATCTATAAGCAGGTTGCTGAAACTATGGCAGGAAAGAAGGTTATTATCAGAACGCTTGATATAGGTGCTGATAAGCAGGCTGATTATTTCGAGCTTCCTAAGGAGGAAAATCCTGCGCTTGGACTGAGAGCTATAAGAATATGTCTGACAAGACCTGAGGTGTTCAAGACACAGCTGAAGGCAATTCTCAGGGCTTCAGCCTTTGGAAAGATATCAATTATGTTCCCGATGATCATATCTGTAGATGAGGTAAAGAGGATAAAGGAAATAGTTGAGGGTGTAAAGGCTGAGCTTGATTCACTCAGTGTTCCTTATGATAAGGAAATTGAACTTGGAATTATGATAGAGACACCGGCTGCGGTAATGATAGCTGAAGAGCTTGCGAAGGAGGTTGATTTCTTCTCGGTAGGAACTAATGACCTGACACAGTATACTCTTGCTATAGACCGTCAGAATCAGAGTCTGGATGAATTCTATGATCCACACCATCCTGCAATTCTCAGAATGCTCAAGATGATAGTAGACGCCGCACATAAGGGTGGCGCCTGGGCAGGAATATGTGGAGAGCTGGGTTCGGATCTGTCACTCACAAAAGAATTCCTTGCTATGGGATATGATGAGCTTTCCGTATCACCGGGAAGAATCCTTCCGCTTAGAAAGGCTGTTATTGAGACAAATGTTTCTGAGTACAAGAAAGAGAAGGGCTTAGAATAATCATGATGAAGTAAAAGAGGTGAGGATATGCTTACAGAAGAACGTAAGTTACTTATTCTTGACGTAGTAAATGAAAGAAAAAGCGCGACTGTTCAGGAGCTGAAGGATGAACTGGGAGTGTCTGAATCAACTATCAGGCGTGATATAACCGCTCTCGGAAGAGAAGGTCGACTGGTAAAGGTTTTCGGTGGAGCAGTTGCACTTGAAAAGCAGCCTTCTTCAGAGGAGCTTTCGGTTCTTGAAAAGGAGTCTGTTAATAGAGATGAAAAGCTTCGGATTGCACAGTATGCTGCTTCCCTTATAATGCCGGGTGACTATGTGTATCTGGATTCGGGAACTACTACCGAGTATATGACAAGCTTTATAACTGAGAAGAAGGCTACATATGTAACAAATGCTGTTTCTCACGCAAAGGATCTTGTGAGAAAGGGACTCAAGGTGCTTCTTATCGGTGGAGAGCTTAAGGAAAATACTGAGGCGATAGTTGGTGCTGATGCAATACTTCATATCCAGAAATATCATTTTACAAAGGGTTTTTTTGGGACTAATGGAGTGAATATGAATCTTGGATTTACTACACCTGATGTAAGAGAGGCACTTATAAAAAGGGTTGCAATTGAAAATACTCAGGTTGGACAGCGATATGTGCTTGCAGATCATGATAAGTTCGATAAAGCGTCAGCAGTTACATTTGCGGACTTTGGCGGAGCTGTTGTTATAACAGATAAGTATCCGGGAGATATTTACAGCAAGGTTGTTGATATAAAAATAGTGTAAAGAAGGTTAAGAGAAATGAGAGTAAGGATTAAGAGTTCTAAAATTATAGGTATTATAATTTCAGTTATGATTATTCTTGCTTCAATAAGTATTTCGTCAATTGAAACAAGAGCTGAGGGGATGTGGATGGAATCATCTGACGGCTGGTGGTATCAGCAGGAGGATGGTTCCTATCCGTGGGAAACCTGGAAGGAAATAGATGGCAATTGGTATTATTTTGACTGGTATGGATATATGACAACCGGCTGGAAGAATATCAAGGGCTATTGGTATTTCTTCTTCCCGGATGGTCATATGGCATCTGATATGTGGATAGATAACTACTGGGTGGATAAAAATGGTGCGATGACTGATACCTGGGGAACCACAGGCTGGCAGATGCGCGGCGGAGTATGGAAGTACTACGATGAGAATGGAAATGAAGTAAGCGGCTGGGTAAAAAGCGGAAGATACTGGTACTATGTAGATAATGGAAATATGCATACCGGATGGCTTCAGGATGGAGGCAGCTGGTATTATTTCGATTCAGAAGGAAGGATGCAGACCGACTGGGTATGGGATGGATATGGCTGGTATCTTATGGACGGAAATGGTAAATGGATAAATGATTCTCAGATCATTTATCTGACCTTTGATGACGGTCCGGGACCTTACACAGACAGGCTGCTTGGAATCCTTGAGAGGTATAACGTAAAGGCAACATTTTTCGTTACATCTGCATTTCCGGGCTATGCAGGCTGCATCAAGAAAGAATATGATGCGGGACATACTGTCGCAGTTCATTCCTATACACATAACTACAGACAGATATATGCCAGCGAGTCAGCTTACTGGAGTGATTTTGAAAATATGGAGTCTGTAATCGTTGGACAGACAGGTGAACGTACAAACCTTTTCAGATTCCCGGGTGGAAGCTCAAATGCCGTTAGCAAGTTTAATAGTGGTATTATGACCAGACTTGCCGCACAGTCAGGCGAGAAGGGCTACAAATATTTTGACTGGAATGTTTCGAGCGGTGATGCGGGAGAAACAACCAGCAGCGTAAAGGTAACTCAGAACATAATTAACGGCATCAAGGGACATAACGAAAGCGTGGTGCTTTGTCACGATGTGAAGAGCTATACAGTTGATGCGATGGAGACATTTATTCCGTGGGCGCTTTCGCATGGATATACATTCATACCACTATCCGAAAATAGTATTGGGGCGCATCATCCTATTCAAAATTAGTTTAATTGTAGTCTGCCAAACACATTTCTCGGCATCGCTCTCGCTTCCGTTTCGGGTGCCCTAACTGACGCTAAGCTCTCACTTCGCGTTGCTTGTGAATCGCTAAGCGCAGAGACCCGAAAGGTCCTCGAAATGTGTTTGCAGACTACTAATAATAAATATAATAAATCCTTGACATAGGTGATGCTTAAGTGGTAATATCTTCTAGATGTCTTGAAGGCATCTAGGTAAGCGTGCTTAGCTCAGCTGGATAGAGCGTTTGGCTACGGACCAAAAGGTCGGGGGTTCGAATCCTCTAGCACGCAAGTAAATGAGCATGTCATGAGTGGCATGCTCTATTTTTTTATGTTATTATAGGTAACAGTGATTTTAAAGGAGTTTATTACATATGACACTCAGAGAGCTGGCTATTGGAGAGTCCGGTCTGATTCAGACGGTTGGAGGTGAAGGTGCCTTAAGGCAGCATTTCTTGGATATGGGCGTAATTCCGGGAGTGGAGGTTACGCTTGTTAAGTTTGCGCCGATGGGAGATCCGATGGAGCTTCGTATTCATGGATATGAGCTCACACTCAGACTAAGTGATGCGGAGAAGATAGAGATAGTTAAAACTTCAGATGTAAAGGCTAAGACTGACATTGGTTCGGGCGATGAGCTGAAAGCTGAATCGGCTGACAAAGCTGAATGGTTAAAGGAAAATGACAGACGTAAGGGCGACAGAAGAATAAAGAATACCGGTTCTAACGCTGAGGGAATTGACAGGCGTAAGGGTGATAGAAGAAAGTCTGCTACAGTGCATCCCGGTCTTGGAGAGGGCGGTATTTATCATGATCATACAAATGAGAACCCTCTTCCGGAAGGCACGATTCTCAGCTTCGCACTTGCAGGAAATCAGAACAGTGGTAAGACTACGCTGTTTAATCAGTTAACAGGTTCGAGTCAGCATGTGGGAAATTTCCCCGGAGTTACTGTTGATAAGAAAAGTGGTGCGATAAGAAATCATCCTGAAACTGAGGTTGTTGATCTTCCCGGTATCTATTCACTTTCTCCGTATACTGAAGAGGAGATAGTATCGAGGCAGTATATAATCGGAGAGAAGCCTAAGGGAATAATCAACATAGTTGATGCGACGAATATCGAGAGAAATCTTTATCTTACTATGCAGCTTATTGAGCTGGATATACCGATGGTACTCGCGCTAAACATGATGGACGAGGTGAGAGGAAACGGTGGCTCTGTCAGGATAAATGAGATGGAGGCGCTTCTTGGTATTCCTGTTGTCCCGATATCGGCAGCGAAGAATGAAGGTGTTGACGAGGTAGTAAGCCACGCGCTTCATGTTGCGAAGTATCAGGAAAGTCCGGGAAAGAAGGACTTCTGTGATGAGTCAGATCATGGCGGAGCGGTCCATAGATGTATACACGGTATCATGCATCTTATAGAGGATCATGCAAGAAATGCAGGCATCCCTATTAGATTTGCTGCAAATAAAGTGATAGAGGGCGATACAAAGGTAATTGATGCACTTGATCTTTCCCAGAATGAAAAGGAGATGGTAGAGCATATCATCATCCAGATGGAGGAGGAAAGAGGGCTCGACAGATCTGCGGCTATAGCAGATATGAGATTTTCCTTTATCGAAAAGCTGGTTAAGGAAACAGTTGTAAAGCCGGCAGAGAGTAAGGAAAGGGAAAGAAGCCGCAGGATAGATAAGCTGCTAACGGGGAAGTATACTGCACTTCCGGTCTTTATAATAATAATGGGACTTATAGCGGCGCTTACATTTAACATAATTGGTGCCTGGCTTCAGGGACTTCTGGATAGCGGAATAGGAATTGTTACCTCAAAGGTGGATACGCTGCTTACTTCGCTCGAAGTAAATGATGTTATTCATTCGTTGATAATCAATGGTATTTTCACGGGCGTCGGAAGTGTGCTCAGCTTCCTTCCGATAATCATACTCCTGTTTTTCTTCCTTTCGCTTCTGGAGGATACCGGATATATGGCGAGGGTTGCTTTCGTTATGGATAAGCCTCTCAGAAAACTCGGACTGTCGGGAAGAAGTATCGTTCCGATGCTTGTTGGTTTTGGATGCTCTGTTCCTGCGATTATGTCCAGCAGAACCCTGCCATCTGAGCGAGACAGAAAAATGACTGTTATGCTCATTCCTTTTATGAGCTGTACTGCAAAGTATCCTATATATGGTTTCTTCGCCGCAACGCTTTTCCCCGGAAGAAGTGCTGTAATCGTAATAAGCTTATATCTGATCGGAATAATTGTTGGTGTGATAACCGCACTTGTTTTGAAAAAGGTTGCATTCAAGGGTAAGGCTGTACCTTTTGTAATGGAGCTTCCGAATTATCGTATGCCAAGCCTTAAAAATGTTCTTCTGCTGCTCTGGCAGAAGGCGAAGGATTTCCTTGTGAAGGCCTTTACAATTATTTTTGTGGCAAGCATAGTTATATGGTTCCTTAACACCTTTACACTTACGCTCAGTCTTACGGATGATCCGCAGAGCAGTATTCTTGCAAAGGTAGCAAGTGGAATTGCACCGCTGTTTAAACCACTTGGATTTGGCGACTGGAGAATTGCCACTGCGCTTATTACAGGCTTTATGGCTAAGGAAAGTGTTGTTTCGACGGTTACGGTGCTTTTCGGAACCGCGGCAGCAGTTTTTGCAACAGTTACGCCGGCAGCGACATTTGCACTGCTTGTTTTCTGTCTTCTTTATACTCCGTGTGTAGCTGCGGTTGCTGCAGTAAAGCGTGAGCTCGGAAGAAAGTGGGCACTTATCATGGTAGTGTTCCAGTGTTCTGTTGCGTGGCTTGTGGCGTTGACTATGTATAATGTGCTTAGTTTGTTTGGATAAATAGAAAATGTCCCCCGGCAAGGCATAGATTGATTGAAAATTCTTGATGAATAATATACAATTAATTACATGTAAGGGGGGCTTTGTATGAATAGAATAGATGATTTTCCGACTCATGAAAAGGATGGAATAAAATACAGATGTGGAAGGGTTCAGCCCTTTGGAGCAAGCATTGTAGGTAATGGTGGCATTAATTTTTCGGTTTTTTCGAGATATGCCACCTACTGCGAGCTTGTTCTTTTTAATAAAGGAGAAAAGGAGCCTTTTGCAAGACTTCCTTTTCCTGAGGAGTTTCGAATAGGAAATGTATTTTCCATGATAGTTTACGGACTCAATTATGAGTCGCTTGAGTACGGCTACTGCATGGATGGCCCGTATGATCCGAAAAAGGGGCATCTCTTTGATAGAAGCAGGGTGCTCCTCGATCCTTATGCAAAGCTGATCAGTGGAAGAGAGGTCTGGGGGAAGGAGCCTGACTGGGGTGATCCATTCCAGCATAGAGGCTGCGTTATACCTGAGGATTATTACTGGGATGGTGATAAGCCGCTTGAGATTCCGATGGATGACCTTGTTATATATGAGGCTCATGTCAGGGGCTTTACCAAGGATGCATCCAGCAAAGTAAAGCACGGTGGTACATTTAATGGGCTTATTGAAAAGATTCCATATCTGAAGGAGCTGGGCGTTAACTGTGTAGAGCTGCTTCCGATTTTTGAATTCGATGAGATGGAAAATGACAGGAAGATAGGCGGTAAGAGGCTTCTTAATTACTGGGGCTATTCAACAGTTGGATTTTATGCTCCGAAGGCCGGCTACGCGGCTTCTGCGTCGATGGGACTTGCGGCAGAAGAGCTTAAAAATATGATCAAGAAGATGCATAAGGCCGGTATAGAGATAATTCTCGATGTTGTATTTAATCATACCGCAGAGGGAAATGAAAACGGACCGTATATCTCATATAGAGGCATAGATAATAAGACCTATTATCTGCTCACGCCGGATGGCTATTATTACAATTTCAGTGGCTGCGGCAATACGCTTAACTGTAACAATGCTATAGTCAGAAACTATATACTTGATTGCCTGAGATACTGGGTATCTGATTATCATATAGATGGATTCAGATTCGATCTTGCATCTATTCTTTCGAGAGATGAGACGGGTGCTCCGATGGCTAACCCTCCACTTCTTGAAACGCTCGCGCATGATGCGGTGCTTGGCAAATGTAAGCTGATCGCAGAGGCTTGGGATGCAGGTGGACTTTATCAGGTCGGAAGCTTTCCTGACTGGGGAAGATGGGCTGAGTGGAACGGAAGATTCAGAGACTGCCTGAGAAGATTTATAAAGAGTGAGGCTGATGCAGGACCGGAGCTGCTTCTTCGTCTTCAGGGATCCCCTGATTTATATCCGAACAGGGGCTCTACGGCATCGATCAATTTTGTAACCTGTCATGATGGTTTTACACTCAATGATCTGGTTTCCTACAACGAGAAGCATAATGAAAAAAACGGTGAAGATAATCGTGACGGTGCCAATGATAACAATAGCTGGAACTGTGGAGTCGAGGGACCGACGGATGATGTGGCTGTAAATGAACTTAGATCCAGACAGGTTAAGAATGCTGCGGCAATACTGCTTATGAGTCGCGGAATTCCGATGATACTTGCAGGTGATGAATTCAGAAACAGTCAGTCCGGAAATAATAATACATATTGTCAGGACAGTAAGCTCTCGTGGCTTGACTGGAAAGCGCTGAAAAAGAATAAAGATACATTTGGCTTCTTTAAAAATATGATAGCGCTTAGAAGAAGTCATCCGGTAATGAGAAGAAATGATTATTTTGTAAGTCATAATTCTACCGGTTATCCGGAGCTTTCCTTCCATGGATTAAAGCCTTGGGAGCTGGATACTTCAAATGGTTTCCTCTGCTTTGGATTTATGTATGCTGAGTCCGCTAAGGATTATGATGTTGAGCAGGATTCTTTTATATACTGTGCAGTGAATGCTTACTGGGAAGAGCAGACATTTGAGCTTCCTATCATTCCTGAGGGAATGCAGTGGAGGATAGTCGAATATACTGCTGATGATAAGGATAAGTTTGATGGCCAGCCGGTTGATGGTAAGGTTAAGCTTATAGGCAGAAGTGTGATGATAATTATCGCACAGTGATAGGAGAATCTGATAAGCGGAGGGGATACTTAAATGAATAAATATATGAAGCTCGCAGATGAGCTTGCGATGGACAATCTGAAAACAAAAGTCGGCGGTCCCTTTGGAGCGGTTGTTGTTAAGGATGGTGAGATAGTCGGAAGAGGGTCGAATCATGTGCTCGCAAATAACGATCCGACTGCACATGCTGAGGTTATGGCAATCCGTGATGCTTGTACGAATCTCGGAACCTATGATCTGAGCGGGTGCGAGCTCTATACCTCCTGTTATCCATGTCCGATGTGCCTTTCGGCAATCATTTGGGCCAATATAAAAACTGTCTATTATGGAAATACCAAGGAGGATGCTGCTAGTATTGGTTTTAGAGATGATTTCATATATAATTATCTGGAGAAGCTTGGTTCGGGTGAGGACAGCAGCGATACACTTAAGCTGATTGATATGGACAGGCAGGATACGATTGGGGCGTTTAGCGCATTTGCTGAGATGCAGGATAAGACGATCTACTAATTATTCTTTTGGATAATAATTATTCTTTGAGATAGGAGAGGCATATGAAAGCATTGGAAGAACGTATTAGAAAGGATGGAAAGGTTTATCCCGGAAATATACTTAAGGTCGACAGTTTTCTTAATCATCAGATAGATATAGCGCTGATGGATGAGATAGCTGAAGAGTTATATGATATCTATAAAGAGGAAGGCGTGACCAGGATTCTTACTATTGAAGCGTCAGGAATTGCAATTGCTTCTTCTGTTGCAAGGGTATTTAAGGTTCCGATGGTTTTTGCCAAGAAGGCGAAGAGCAAGAATATAGGCGGAAATGTTTATACCTCCAGAGTTACATCCTTCACTTATAAAAAGGATTATGATATAACGCTCTCCAAGAGCTTTTTAGGTGCTGAGGATAAGGTTCTCGTCGTTGATGATTTTCTGGCTACAGGAAGTGCGATGAAGGGGCTTTTGAAGATATGTAAATATGCAGGTGCCAAGGTCGTCGGAGTTGGTATATGTATCGAGAAGGGCTTCCAGCCCGGAGGAAAAGAGATACGTGATATGGGCTATGACGTAACATCGCTTGCCATCATAGAAGAGATGACAAGCGACGGTAGAATCATATTTAAATAATAAGATTAACTGAATCAGTTGTTTTGTGGTCCCTTTGCAAGGGCATCCCATAAGCCGTTTTCAAACTCTGCGCATTTTTTGAAAATGTTGCAGAGTTTTTCTTTTTCTGTTTCGTCTATACCCTCTGTTTCTTTATCGAGAGTATCTATCCACAGCTGATTTGCTTCGTTATATTCAGGCCCTGTATAGGCGTCAAACCAGCTTTTATATGGTGACGCTTCCAAAGTATCAGCATACTTATCTGAAACTTTTTTTGCTACATATGCATAGTTCCATGAGCACTGAAGAAGTGAGGTGATACCTGCACGCAGTCCGTGTTCTTCGAGACTTGAATTCATGTACTTAATATAGTCTGCGAAAGCTTTTTCCTGTTTGCAGTTATCAGCTTCAGAAGCATCTACACCGAGACTTTTCAGGGTAGGAATATGAACTACTTCCAGTTCTTTTTCAACTTCATTTATTATATCCTTTACATGGGTTCTAAGCTCATCATCTTCAGCAAGTTTAAGTATCTTGTTCAGGATATCTATATATTCTTTCAGGTATAAATAATCCTGAATCATATAGTTTCTGAAAAGCTCCTGGCTTAGCGTACCATCTGCCATCTGTGCTAAAAACTTTTTTTCGGAAGCTACATCCCAGAGTGGACGTGCTATGCTATAAAGACTGTCTGATAATTTCATAATACTCATCCTTTCTCTGCTATAATTGCAACATATCCGCCGCTCTTGTAGCCTTCTACTACTTCTTCAACTTCCTCGTTTGTATACATAGGATTCTTTACCAGTGTCTGGTAGAAGTTAAAGTTTTTAACGCCAAGGTTCTTAAGTACACCTATTTTTTCTTCTGTTGAATGCCATACACCTGACGCCGCAAGTGCGAGTGGGTAAGGGAGCTCAGGCATCGTGCCCTCTAAGTATTCATGCTCGTAGGTTCCGAGGCTCTTTCCAAGGAGGTACATAAAACCAAATGCACTTTCCTTCGGTACGTCGAGAAGGATGAGCTTTCCGCCCGGCTTGATTGCCTTCAGGCTCTTTTCATAAACCGGTGTGAGATCCTCCATATAGCTGGAGCTTCCGTTGAAATATATGATATCATACTCAGCGTCCGGAAGATCAACATCCTCGATAAGTCCGTACTTGATTACATTTATTCCACGCTTCTCAGCGATTTTAGCCATATCCTCTGAAGGCTCGATTCCTTCGATGTTTGAGCTATCAATATAGCTCTCGAAAAGTCCGCTTCCGCATCCGACGGAAAGTAGCTTCTTACCTGTTATATCGCCAAGAACCTTTTTGAAAAGCTCAAGCTCACTTGTGAATAGCTTGTCATTTACCATAAACCATTCATCATACTGATTTGCATATCCATCAAACTTTTGCTTTGTATCGTTACTCATTTTGTATCTCCTATTACCTTTTCTAACTTTTTTATCTGTTGTTATTCTTCATCCATGATAGGGGAGGGGTGCTTTCTAAAGCAGCACATAATTATGTGCCATCGGACCGCTTCCTTTTCCGAGGTCAAGCATGGCTGCCAGTGCACCGGATATATAATCCTTAGCGTTCTTTACTGCATTTTCCAGTGTCTCACCCTTTGCGAGATTGGAAGCGATAGCGCTTGAAAGTGTACAGCCGGTTCCGTGAGTGTTTGGATTATCGATTCTCTTACCCTTGAACCACACCGGTCCATCTGCGGTGTAGAGAAGATCGTTCGCATCATTTACCTGATGACCGCCCTTACATAGAACTGCGCAGCCGAATCGCTCGAATATCACCTTTGCGGCAGTAACCATATCATCCTCTGAGGTTATCTTCATATCAGATAGAACCTCTGCTTCCGGAATGTTTGGTGTTATCACGGTTGCAAGTGGGAGTAGATATTCTTTAAGTGTATCGATTGCTTCGTCACTTATGAGCTTTGCTCCGCTGGTTGCGACCATGACAGGATCAACAACGATATTAGTTGCATCATACTGTTTGATTTTTGCGGATATAACGCGTATCAGTTCACTTGAAGAAACCATGCCTGTCTTAATGGCGTCCGGATAGATGTCGGTAAAGATCGCATCCAGCTGCTGCTCAAGAAACTCCGGCGTTACTTCCATTATTCCTGTTACGCCGGTAGTGTTCTGGGCAGTAAGTGCTGTTATAGCACTCATTCCATAGACTCCATTTACAGTCATGGTTTTAAGATCTGCCTGTATACCGGCGCCTCCGCTGCAGTCACTTCCTGCAATGGTTAATGCTGTGTTCATTTTATCTACCTTCTTTCTTTTAAAGTATGTTCAGCCGTATGTGGCTGACAGCATTATTTATATAGCGGTGCAAAGTGGTGCCCCCGATGCACCGCTTAGTATGCGTCTCGCGCGAAACATGTCGCAAGCGACATGCTATTTTAATACTTAGTTGAGTTGTGGCCAAAGTGATATAAGCTCGGAGAGATTTCTTATATAGATATCTCCGGTTGCTTCAACTCCTGCCTGATCTGTTTCTCCGTCCTTGTCATAGACTCCGGCGGTTTTATAGCCGGCTTCCTTTGCTGTTTTAAGAGCATATAGAGAATCCTCAAGAACGAGTACCTCAGCTGGTGCAAGCTTCATATAGGAAGCTGCTTTGTTATATATATCAGGTGAATGCTTACTGATTCCGATTTCGCCTGTTGTATAAATAACCTCTACGTATCTAAGTAGTTTGTTGCGTGTAAGAGCTTTTTCTATGTGTGATCTCGGACTCGAGGTGGCGGCAGTTATCCGCATACCTTTTTCCTTGAGAAATTCCATAAGCTCCTTTGCTCCAGGCTTTGCAGGAACCTCATAATA
The DNA here is from genome assembly GCA_902774725.1 of uncultured Lachnospiraceae bacterium. Taxonomy (GTDB): domain Bacteria; phylum Bacillota; class Clostridia; order Lachnospirales; family Lachnospiraceae; genus Eubacterium_Q. Next base: position 7,083 of record CACYJP010000019.1, on the reverse strand, counting down.
GTAAAAGTCCCTCAGCATATCCTGGATGCCGTTTAGTATTGAAGCTGTAGATCTTTTCAGTTTGTAATGCTCCTTCAGATAGTCAGCTCCCTGCTCCATACTCATAGAGAAGAGTATCTCGTTCAAACCTTCTTCAGGTTCTACATTTAGAGAGCGTAGGTAACGTGCACCTAAGTCATTCCATATACTCATTGAATCAAGTACTACGCCGTCTATGTCGAAGATAATTCCTTTGATCATGTCTAATCCTTTATACCAATTCCTTATATTAATTCTTCTTTAGCCTTTGATTTAGGCGGGAAGTACTGTTTACGAATTAACGGTTTTTTTCGTGACTTCCTTCAGTTTAGCTGTTGCAGCCGGAATATCATCTGCGGCATAAATAGCGCTGATAACTGCTATTCCGCATATACCGGTTCCGGCAAGCTCCGGAGTGTTATCTACAGTGATTCCTCCGATTGCGATAACAGGAATTGAAACTGCATCACAGATAGCCTTCAGTGTTTCGTGAGATACATCATCTGCATCGTCCTTTGAACCTGTAGGAAATACTGCGCCGACTCCCAGATAATCAGCTCCTCTTTTTTCCGCAAGGATAGCCTGCTCAACTGTCTGAGCGGAAACACCGATTATCTTATCCGGTCCGAGCTTTGCTCTTACATCGCCGGCTTCCATATCGCTCTGTCCGACGTGTACTCCGTCGGCATCCATCTGAATAGCTATATCGACATTGTCATTTATAACAAATGGAACCTTGTACTCTGCGCAGAGCTTTTTAAGCTCCTTTGCTTCCTCTAAAAAGTGCTCATTATCCAATTCCTTTTCTCTGAGCTGGATAAATGTAGCACCGCCGTCCAGGCTCTCCTTGACAACCTCATAAAGTGTTCTTCCGTTAAGCCAGTGACGGTCTGTAACTGCATAAAGCAGAAGATCCTTTTCTTCCAGTCTCTTATCTGATTTCATACTTTGCTCCTTTGTTCAGAGTCTCTGCATCCATGTTGAAGATGGCATCGATTATACGATTACGATAGGTTGAGTTTCCGTCGCCATCCTGCATGCGTGACCATCCGATCTCGCCTGCAAGTCCCATAGTACATACTGCAGCTGCAGCAGCCTCAAGCTTGTTATCAGGATTTGCTACAACAAATGCGGTGGTGAGAGCTGACAGCTGACAACCGGTTCCTGTTATTCTTCCCATCTCAGGACGTCCGTTTCTTATTACATAACATTTGTCACCGTCACTAACGAGGTCGATAGCGCCTGTGATTGCAACTACTGCATCAGCCTTCTTTGCGAAGTCCTTTACAAACTTAACAGCACTGTCCAGTGTCTCATCTGTAACTGCATCTGCTACATCGGCATCAACGCCCTTTGTTGTTCCGCTTCCAAGAGCAAGAGTTTTGATCTCGGATATATTTCCTCTGATTACTGTGAATTTGATCTCATCCATAAGCTTTACAGCAGTATTGGTTCTTAAGCTTGATGCACCTGCACCAACAGGGTCAAGCAGTATGGTGTGTCCAAGCTCTGCAGCCTTTCTTCCGGCTCTGAACATACCTTCGATTGTCTGCTTATTCAGAGTTCCGATGTTGATGTTGAGTCCGCCACAGATAGTTGTGATATCCTCTACATCCTCCGGCTCGTCAGACATGATAGGGCTTCCGCCTGCAGCGAGCAGTACATTTGCAACATCGTTTACAGTAACGTAGTTAGTGATGTTGTGTACTAGTGGTACGGTTTTTCTTACATTTTCGAGTGTGTCTCCAAGCATTTTGTTTCCCTTCTTTCTATTATTTATGCTTTACAAAAAAACAGGTATGCCTGGTTCAGACATACCTGCAGTGATCTTAAAGTCTATGTCCCTACGTTGGCATTATCCAAATCAGGTAATGGGTCCAGGCAATACAGCCTGTTCTCAGCCGAGTCATGCTCAGCTCCCCGGTTTTATTGCGTCAGGTAAGCTCTGACGCTTACGTAATTATAGTACCGGAGCAGGGGAGTGTCAATATCATATATCCCCAAGTGGTGATGCCAGGCGATTTGTGTTATAATCAAGATACATTTTTTGCGTGATGGGAGGAAATGTATGAGATATCCAGAACCACTTCAAAAAGGGGGAACGATCGGGTTTATTGCTCCATCTTTTGGATGTGCTATAGAACCGTATGAATCCAGGTTTAAAAATGCTCTGAAGATATTTGTAGAAATGGGGTATAAGACTTACCTCGGACCGAATTGCTATGAGGCTTCTGGAATCGGAATAAGCAGTACGCCGGAAAATTGTGGTGATGAACTGAATTCAGTTATGATAGAGAGCGGTCTTTTTGCATCGAGTGAATACGATAAGTCTGATGTTATTATCACCTGTGGCGGCGGAGAGCTTATGGTTGAGGTTGTTCCATATATTGATTTTGATGCGATTAAGAGAAGTAAGCCTAAGTGGTATATGGGCTACTCGGATAATACAAACTATACGTTTCTCTCGAATATTCTTGCTGATACTGCGGCAATTTACGGACCTTGTGCTCCGGCCTTCGGAAGAGAACCTTGGCACGAATCAGTAAGTGATGCTTTTAAGCTTATAAGTGGTGAAATTGATGAGGTTTCGGGTTATGGACTCTGGGAGAAGGATGAGGCCAAGGTTGAAACAAGTCAGGAATCAGAGAAAGAAAATGACCAAGAAATCGATCAGAAAAACGAGCAAGAGGAAATAACAGAACCTGATCCGCTTGAGTCATACAACGTAAATACTAAAACGGAGCTTAAGTATCTGCTTCCGAATAGCGGAAATGAAATACTTTCCGGAAACAATCCTGAAATCAGAGCCGAGTTTAGCGGTCGTCTGCTTGGTGGGTGCGTGGATATCCTGACACTTCTTTGTGGAACCAGATATGACAAGGTTGATGAATTTCTTGATAGATATAAGGATGACGGAATAGTGTGGTTTCTGGAGTGCTGTGATCTGGATCCGCTTTCTATGAGAAGAGCATTCTGGCAGCTTAGAGAAGCTGGCTGGTTCAGAACTGCAAAAGGATTTTTGATAGGAAGACCTCTTCATTTCGAGGAGGAAATGTTCGGAGCGGACCAGTATAATGCAGTTACAAGCATCCTGGGAGATATGGGAGTCCCAATCGTTATGGATACGGATATAGGTCATCTTCCTCCGATGATGCCTATAGTAAGTGGTGCACTTGGTGATATTAAGGCATCCGGAAATGAGATAAAAATAAAGTACTTGTTTGAGTAAAAATCAAACTGCTCGGGGGCAAAATTGGGCGAAGAACAATTTAAGGTAGAAGAACAGAAAAAGGAAAAACAGAATAGCGAAGAGCAGAAAAACGAAAAAAATACAGATGCTGAACTGAAAGCAGAAGCGGCTGTCAGTGTGGACAACATTTACAAGCTGGATGGAAGGGTGCCTGTATGGAAGGCTATTCCATTCGGACTTCAGCATGTTCTTGCAATGTTCGTTGCAAACCTGGCGCCTATAGCGATAATAGCAGAGGCTGCAAGTCCTGAGCTTACTCAGAATCAGGTTGGAAAGATCATAAGTAATGCGATGTTTATTGCGGGCCTTGCAACGTTGATACAGCTGTATCCGCTGTGGAAGATAGGAGCCAGACTGCCGATAGTAATGGGAGTCAGTTTTACATTTGTTACTATTCTCAGTACTATAGGTGCAAATTACGGCTATCCGGTTGTAATAGGCTCGGTGCTGGTGGGAGGTCTTGTTGAAGGAACGATAGGACTTCTGGTCAAAAGGCTTGCGAAGTTTATAAAACCGATTGTCTCGGCAACGGTTGTCTGTGGTATAGGACTGTCGCTTTTCACGGTAGGGATCAGATATTTCGGCGGTGGTTACACAGAGGATTTCGGTTCGCCGGAGAATCTTATCGTAGGTACAATAACGCTTCTGGTTTCTGTCATATGGATGGTCACTATGAAGGGGTATCTGAAAGCACTTTCGGTTCTGGCAGCGATGATCGTCGGATATATCGTGGCGGTAAGTTTCGGAATGGTTGACTTGTCATATGTCACCGGCAGCAGGATAACATCGATTCCGGATTTTCTGATGTTTACGCCGGAGTTTAAGATAGGTCCTATCCTTTCGGTTATAGTTATATTTTTTGTCTCTGCTGCGGAGACGATTGGAGATACATCGGCAATGGTGTCGGGCGGTCTGAACCGTGAGGTAAAGGACAGGGAGATATCAGGCTCAATAGCCTCTGATGGATATATGTCATCGGTATCGGCTCTTTTCGGATGTCCACCCGTTACATCCTTCTCGCAGAATGTCGGACTGATTGCCATGACCAAGGTGGTGAATAGATTTACAATTATGACGGGTGCGGTTATCATGATGTTTGCCGGATGCTTTCCAATCGTCGGCAACTTCTTTGCGACCATGCCACAGGCGGTACTCGGTGGCTGCACGGTTATGATGTTCGGACAGATATTTATGTCCGGAATCAAGATGCTATCACACTGCGGCTTCACCAGCAAGAACACAACCATCGCAGCACTTTCTCTAAGTATAGGTGTTGGAGCGACAGCGGCAAGCGAGTCGGAGATATGGCACATATTCCCGCCTATAATAAGAGATGTATTTGGGGCAAATGTAGTTGCTGTGATTTTCGTTATAGCGATGATTCTTTCCTATGTCTTGCCGGAATCCATGGATGAAGAGTAGCGAAGGGATATAGCTGATGAAGAATAGAGAAAGTGATATATCCGGAGGAAGAATAATGAAAGCAGTTTATCTCGAAGAGGGAGCGGTGAATCAGGGAGATGTCTCCTTAGAACCTATTACCTCAATTCTTGAAACAACGGTTTATCAGAATACAACTGAGGCTGACAAGTATGAGCATATCGGCGATGCGGAGGTTGTTTTTGCGAACAAGATAATCTTCGATAAGGAGACCTTCAATCGCCTTCCGGATCTAAAATATATCGGAATCTGTGCAACAGGCTACAACGTAGTTGATCTGGATGCGGCAAGGCGTCATGGTGTAACGGTGACAAATGTACCGGCCTACAGTACAGAGTCGGTAGCCCAGCTCACATGGGGATTTATCCTTGAGATAGCAAGCAAGATATCTCTTCATAATGAAAGCGTACATAGAGGTGACTGGGTGAAGTCCGAGACCTTCTGCTATTGGTTGGACAGCGTGATGGAGCTTGCCGGAAAAACCATAGGAATCTTAGGCTATGGAAATATCGGAAAAAGAGTTGCTGAGATAGCAGAGGCGTTTCGGATGAACGTGCTGGTCTCAACCGCGCATCCGGAGAAGTATAAGGATAATATACATTTTGTATCACAGGAAGAGCTTTGGGAAAAAAGCGACATCATTACGCTTCATGCTCCGATGAGTCCTTCAACCGAACGAGTGATCTGCAAAGAAAATATATCGAAGATGAAGGACGGAGTGATCATAATAAATGTATCGCGGGGCGGGCTTGTAGATGAAAAGGCTCTGGCTGACGCGCTGAGAAGCGGCAAGGTTGCGGCGGCAGCAGCCGACGTGATGACGGTTGAGCCGATGAAGGCGGATAATCCACTTCTTACGGCACCGAACATGACAATTACACCGCACATCGCATGGGCAAGTGTGGAAGCAAGAGAGCGGCTGATCAATACCATAGCTGATAACCTGAAGGCTTACCTGAACGGCGATAAGCTGAACGTGGTTAGTTAAATATATGTAATATCGAAGTAATATCAAAGTAATATCAAAGGAGGATGTACTATGAACCCAAATAAGTATAAGAGGAATGAGCTTCTGGCTGAGAAAGTAATAGCAGGTCTTGAGTCAAGAAATATGACAGGCTACTATGCAGCTGATAAGGAAGCGGCACTTAAGAAAGCACTGGAGATCATCACTGAAGGATCATCAGTTACAATGGGTGGCTGTGAAAGTGCAAGAGAGATAGGACTTGTAGATGCACTTAAAGAAGGAAATTATAATTTCATAGACAGAGATAATTATGAGGATAAAAGAGAGGCTATGCTGCTTGCTTATGACGCAGACTTTTTCCTTTCGAGTGCAAATGCCATGACCGAGGATGGAATAATCATTAACATAGATGGAAACTCTAACCGTGTTTCTGCCATAGCGCAGGGGCCGAAGAAGGTTGTATTTATAGTCGGAATGAATAAGGTTTGTAAGGATGTTGACGGTGCGATGAAGAGAGCGCGCAACATAGCTGCTCCGGTTAATGCACAGAGATTCGGACTTTCTACTCCGTGTGCAAAAACAGGCTCCTGTATGGACTGTAAATCACCTGATACTATCTGTTGTCAGTTTTTGATGACAAGATTCTCGAGACATGCTGACCGTATCCATGTGATACTTGTAAATGAGGAACTGGGATATTAATGGATTATTCGTTTTTTGTTAACAGCTTTTTGCTGGGTATCGGACTTGCCATGGATGCATTTTCCGTTTCGATTGTAAATGGTATGCGCGAGCCCGGTATGAGAAAAAAGAAATTATTTCTGATGGCGGGAGCCTTTGCTTTCTTTCAGTGTCTTATGCCTCTTGTGGGATGGGTTCTCGTTCGTACTGTAGTAGAGGTTTTTAAAGGCTTTTCAAAATTTGTTCCCTGGATAGGCTTTGTACTCTTACTTTTTATCGGAGGCAAGATGATAATCGAGGGAATCAGAGAAGAGCGAAGAACTGAAGAAGCGGGAAATGAAGCGGGAAACGAAGCCGGTGAAGAGTCAGATTCTATAGTCCGTCTCACTAAAAGCTCGCTTCTGGTCCAGAGTATAGCGACTTCGATTGATGCGCTTTCTGTTGGATTTGCCATATCATCCTATAACAGATATATGGCGCTTGTAGCAGGACTGATAATCGGATTTACTACATTTGTCATCTGTGTTTTTGGTGGAGTGGCCGGAAAAAGGATAGGAGACAGACTTTCGGGAGGCGCGTCGATCTTCGGAGGATGTATACTGGTAATAATAGGTATAAAAATGCTCCTATGAATTACCAACGCCCATAACAAGTGATGGACGTGGTTTCTGTTAGTCGTGACACTTACGGGTTTCCCACTACGAGAGCTGTCCGTACCAAAACAAGG
>CACYJP010000018.1 GCA_902774725.1 uncultured Lachnospiraceae bacterium | reverse complement strand
AAGCCATTCCGTTACCATTGGCGTCAAAGCATATAATAACATATATTTGAAAGCTATGAAATGATATGGTACAATACTGTAGATATTTTATATAAAAAACAAAAGACTGGTATATTATCAGGAGGATAGATATGTTAGATAATGGTCTTATGATGCAATACTTCGAGTGGTATATGAAGAGTGAGCCATCACTCTGGAGTACACTTAAGAAAGATGCTGAGAAGCTTCAGAAGCTTGGTGTTTCATCGCTTTGGCTTCCACCGGCATATAAGGGTGCTCAGGGTAAGGATGACGTAGGCTACGGAGCTTATGATCTGTACGATCTCGGAGAATTTAATCAGAAGGGCTCAATAAGAACCAAGTATGGTACAAAGAAAGAATATCTGGAGGCTATCAAGGCTCTTCAGAAGGTTGGGATAAATGTATATGCCGACGTTGTACTTAATCACAAAATGGGTGCCGACAGAGTAGAAGAGGTTAGCGCTCAGGAGTTCAATGATAACAACAGATATCAGATGATCTCTGAAGGCAAGGTGATCGGTGCATGGACAGGCTTTGATTTTCCGGGAAGAAAGAATAAGTATTCTGACTTTAAATGGAACTGGACACATTTTGATGGAATAGACTGGGATCAGAATAGTCTTGAAAAGGCTATCTTCAAGTTCACAGGTAAGGAGTGGAATCAGGGAGTTGACTCTGAAAGAGGAAACTACGATTACCTGATGGGCGCTGATATAGACTTTGATAATAAGGAAGTTTTCGATGAGCTGGTTAACTGGGCTGTATGGTATGTTGAGACTACAGGAATTGACGGTTTCAGACTTGACGCTGTTAAGCACATACCTGCTGCATTTTACAGAGATTTCCTTTATCAGGTGAGAGAGAAGACTCAGAAGGAGCTCTTCACTGTAGGCGAGTACTGGAACAGAGATGTAAATGTACTTAAGGACTATCTTGACTATATCAAATCAGAGGCTTCACTTTTTGATGTTCCTCTGCATTTCAATCTATATGAATGTTCTAAGGCTCAGGGAGCATATGATCTTCGTACGTTATTCGACGGAACACTTGTAAAGACAGATCCTGTGAAGGCTGTTACATTTGTAGATAATCATGATACTCAGCCAGGTCAGATGCTTGAGTCATTTGTAGAAGACTGGTTTAAGCCTATGGCTTATGCACTTATACTCCTCAGAAGAGACGGTTATCCATGTGTATTCTATGGAGATTATAAGGGTATACCACATAACAAGATCAAGTCTAAGAAGCAGCTCCTTGATAAGCTTATGAAGCTCAGAAAGAATAAGGCTTATGGTGAGCAGCATGATTACTTCGACGATCCGGACTGCATCGGCTGGACAAGAGAAGGTGACGCAGATCATAAGGATTCCGGACTTGCGGTTGTTATTTCCGATGGCAAGGGCGGAACAAAGAGAATGTATATCGGAAGACAGTTTGCCGGAATGCACTTCTCTGATGTAATGGGAAATGCAAAGTACAATATAAAAATAGATGATGAAGGTTTTGGTGAGTTCTACGTTAACAGAGGAGCTGTTGCGGTATGGGTTCACAAGGAGCCGGTATCCAGATAGGGGGAAGGGATGGCTAAATCCATTAAAACTGACGCGGTAGAAGAACTCTTTGAGGCTATTATGTCTCTTGAGTCCAAGGAAGAATTCTATAGCTTCTTTGAGGATATATGCACTACAAATGAGGTGCTGTCTATCGCCGAGAGGTTTGAGGTTGCAAAGCTTCTGTATCAGAATAATACATATATAGAGATTGCTGCTAAGACCGGTGCTTCAACTGCTACAATAAGCAGGGTCAACAGATTCCTTGCGAATGGAAACGGAAGCTGTGATTTTATTTTTGAGAGATTGGGTATCTCAAAGGATAAGGAGTGAATGTCAATTGGACAGTGGCAGTATTATTCGATTGATCAGTTTAATTGTACTTCTTATGCTTTCCGGTTTTTTCTCGTCCGCAGAAACTGCACTTACAACAGTCAGTATCAACAAGCTGAGAACTGTTGCAGATGAAGGCGGAAGAAGAGGAAGAAGAGCTAAAAGAGTACTCAGAATGAGAGAGAATTCATCTAAGCTTCTTTCTACTATTCTGATTGGAAACAACATAGTTAACATTTCTGCATCCGCAATCGCTACGGTGTTTTGTACAAATGTTTTCGGAAGTGAGTATATAGGTATAGCTACCGGTTTACTTACTTTCTTTGTTTTGGTTTTTGGAGAGATAACACCTAAGACTGTGGCAACAAAGTATAATCTGAGCCTGTCGCTCGGAATTTCAGGTATCATTGAATTCTTAATGACAGTGCTTACACCGGTTATCTGGTTTGTCAATCTTATCTGCAGAGGTATATTTAAAATACTCAGGATCGATCCTGATAAAAATCCTGACCAGATGACAGAGAGTGAGCTGCTCAAAATAGTTGATGTCAGCAGCGAAGAGGGAGTAATCGAAAACTCTGAAAAGGAAATGATCACAAATGTGGTTGATTTCGGTGATGCTGTTTCAAAGGATGTTATGATCCCGCGAGCTGATATGATATCGATTGATGTGAATGCACCGATTGATGAGGTGTACGAGCTTATTGAAGAAGAGGGATATACAAGAATTCCGGTTTATGATGAATCAAAGGATCATGTTATCGGCATTCTGAATATAAAGGATCTGATGCTTGCACTTCTTAAAAACGATAAGGAGAACATAACAGTTAAGGAGCTCATGAGAGAACCTGTATATGTTTATGAGTATCAGAAAACAGCACAGATATTTGCTGACATGAAGAGCTCTTCGGTTACTATGTGTATAGTTCTTGATGAGTATGGAATCACCGCGGGTCTTATTACTATGGAGGACCTGGTTGAGGAAATAGTCGGCGACATCAGAGATGAGTATGATGAGGATGAGAATGAGCTGATTAAGGAAATCAGTGCGGGACATTTCGATGTAGACGGAGCGGTCAAGCTGGATGATCTGAATGATGCGATAGGCACACAGCTCGAGTCTGAGAATTATGATTCTATCGGAGGTCTTATGATCGAGCTTTTGGACAGGATTCCAAAAGAGGGGGATGTCGTCAGAACAGGAGAAGTAACGCTCAAGTGCGGAAGAGTCACAAATAACAGGGTTGAAAGAATAGACGTGGTGGTAGATTGATATGGAAAAAGAGCTGCAGGAATTAAAAAAAGAGATAAGAAAGCTCATGAAGCTTGACTTTGTTCATCCGGAGGATATTCCGGATATGGAAATGTATATGGAACAGGTCCTCGAGTTTATGGATAAGGAGCTTAGCAACAATGTAAGAGATGAGGAAGAAAAAACTCTTACCAAGGCTATGATCAACAACTACACGAAAAACAAGCTTCTGCCTCCACCGGTAAAGAAGAGGTATACCAGGGATCATCTGATTTATCTTATATACATATATTATATGAAGGGTGTGATGTCTATCAGCGATGTTCAGAAGCTGATGGAAACGCTTCAGAAGGATGATATGACAAGCGAGAAGCTTTACAGTATATATAAGAAAACATTTGACATGGAAAAGTTTCAGTATTTTAATGTAGAATCAAGTGTTGCGAAGTCCGTGGCAATCACTGAGAAGAGAGTGCCAAAGGATGAGGATGAGCAGCTGAATAAGATACTGCTGATATTTATGCTGGGCTACGATATGTACTGCAAGAAGAGACTTATTGAAAAGCTCATAGATGAGATGAAATAATAGGACAAGATGTGATGGCTGCTTTTAGGCGGCTTTAACAAAGGAGGAATTATTAAATGATAAGTGCAAATAACATTTCGCTGAGATTTGGAAAGAAGGCGCTTTTTGAGGAGGTTAACATTACCTTTACCCCGGGTAACTGTTACGGACTCATTGGTGCAAATGGTGCAGGAAAGTCTACATTTCTGAAAATCCTTTCAGGCGAGCTGGAGTCAACCTCCGGTGATGTTACCATGGACCCGGGTGAGAGACTTTCTGTTCTGGAACAGGATCACTTCAAATATGATGAGTATACTGTTCTTGATACAGTAATTATGGGAAATCAGAGACTTTATGAAATAATGAAGGAAAAGGATGCTATCTATGCGAAGGAAGACTTCACTGATGCTGATGGTGAAAGAGCAGCAGAGCTTGAGACTGAATTTGCAGAGATGGACGGATGGAATGCTGAGGCAGATGCTGCAACACTCCTTAACGGACTCGGTGTTGATACCGAGTATCACTATATGACAATGGGAGATCTTGAGGATTCTATCAAGGTCAAGGTTCTTCTTGCAAAAGCACTTTTCGGTAATCCGGATGTACTGCTTCTCGACGAGCCTACGAACCACCTGGATATGGATGCTATCCTCTGGCTTGAGGAGTTCCTTATCAACTTTGAGAATACAGTTATCGTTGTCAGCCATGATAGATATTTCCTGAACCAGGTTTGTACACATACTGCCGATCTTGACTACGGTAAGATTCAGATATATGCAGGTAATTATGACTTCTGGTATGAATCCAGTCAGCTGATGATCCGTCAGAAACAGGAAGCTAATAAGAAGAAGGAAGAGCAGATAAAAGAATTAAAAGAATTCATCGCTCGTTTCTCCGCAAATGCTTCAAAGTCCAAGCAGGCAACATCTCGTAAGAAGGCACTTGAAAAAATCGAACTTGAGGAGATCAAGCCTTCAAGTCGTAAATATCCTTTCATCGACTTCAGACCGAATCGTGAGATCGGAAACGAGGTGCTTACAGTTTCTCATCTGTCCAAGACAGTTGATGGTGTGAAAATACTTGATGATATATCATTTACAGTAGGAAGAGAAGATAAGATAGCATTTGTAGGTCCTAAGACACAGGCTACAACAATGCTTTTCAAGATACTTGCCGGTGAAGAAGAGCCTGATGAAGGTGATTACAAGTGGGGAGTTACAACATCACAAGGATACTTCCCTAAGGATAATACAAAAGAGTTTGATAACGATCTCGTAATCGTTGACTGGCTTACCCAGTTCTCAGAGGAAAAGGATGCTACCTACGTAAGAGGCTTCCTTGGACGTATGCTCTTCAGAGGAGAGGATGGACTTAAGAAGGTCAAGGTTCTTTCCGGAGGAGAGAAGGTAAGATGCCTTCTTTCAAAGCTTATGATAATGGGAACAAATGTACTTATCCTCGATGAGCCTACGAACCACCTGGATATGGAGGCCATCACATCACTTAACAACGGACTTATAAAGTTCCCTGGAGTAGTACTCTTTGCATGTCAGGATCATCAGTTCATCCAGACTACAGCAAATCGTATCATGGAGCTTACAGATACAGGTCTTATCGATAAGCAGTGTACATATGATGAGTACCTTGAAAACGATGAGCTTGCTCGTAAGAGACAGGTTATGAATTACGATACATCTAACGACTGAAACAATTATAATAGCGATTTATGTTGCAGGAATCACGCTCGCGATTTTCTAAACACTTCACGAAACCTTCTGCCAGCTGTAATCGCACGCTACAACTCGTAAAAAAGCCTTCCATTATAGTTCTGACTGCGTCAGACTTGCGGAAGGCTTTTTTTCTCAGACAAGATCGCGAGCGAATAGCATGGCGAAGCTTTCCTTTCGTGTTTTTACGAAAATCGAGCTATCGATTCCTGCAATCATAAATCGCTTATTTTTTTATATTTAGTTAATATGTATCATAGTTCTGAAGAAGGGATTACGGGAAGAGATAATCAATAAACCAGTTTACGCGGTCGTGATTCTCCTGCTGGTCGCCCGGGAATCCGATGTATATATCATCATATCCGAGGTTGAGTGACTTGGCGAAGTCGGTATCAGAGATATCGATTGCGTATTCGGTAGGTTCACCCTTCATGTTCTTGAGCTTTATTATTCTGTTCTTTACTTTATCATAATGTGCCTGGTCAAGAAATCTGTCGAGTGGATAGAAGGTATCCATCATTCCACAGTAAACGGCACCCTCCATATCAGTAAAGATAATATCATAATAATCAGCAGTTGCCATGGTTTCGAAGTTTATGTACTTCTGACTATTGGCGTTTTCTTCATATGATTTAGTATATTCATCCTGCTTTAGTTCGACATTTGTTTCTGCTTTTATCTGGTAACCGCTGCTTTTTCCTATATCCTTGGCGTACTGCTCAAAGGCGTCAGCGTTAAACTCGAGCTGATTTCTGCAGTTGATGACAGCGTATGAGATAGTGATAGGTCTTGTACCTTTATATATCTGGATACCAAGTATTGTTAAAACGACAATTAACGCAACAGTAATTATAATTCTTTCCTTATGATAGTATAGTAGATATTTCCTTTTTTCGGATGGCGACATATCTGCCGTTGTTTCTTCTATCTGCTGTTTTTTAAACTTTCTTTTTTCCTTTCTGGTAAGAGAGTGCAGCTCTAGTCTGTTGTCCTCTTTTTTTTCTATTGGAGCCTCTTCAAACTCCTTGATCATTTCGCGCATATTTGCTTCCTCTTTCGATTAGATAATTTGCCTATAAATATTAACATATCATTGTGAAATATGACAAATATTTTTCGAAAAGATATCTATTTGATTAAATCTTGGTTATTATGTACAAAAAGTGTAAAAAAAATCAAAAATAATACTTGCATTATTGTTCAGTTTGCCCTATAATAGCATCATGTCGTGGGGAAAACTACGATAAATAGAAAGATTTGCCACCATTTGGTAGGCAAAAAAATGCCAAAAAGATACAGAGTACGATGAATATTCATTGGAATTGGCTTTAGCAGTCTCGGACTGCTGATTATAAGGAAGCTGGGTATGATTTGTATTAGGTATCAAAAAGGACACACACAAATACAAAAGGAGGGTTTTTTTGTGAAAAAGTTCAAAAAGGCAATGGCTCTTTCACTTGCACTCGCTATGGGTCTTTCACTTGTAGCATGTGGTGACAAGAAGGAAGAGAAAGAAACAACAACAGCAGCAGAAACAACAGAGGCTACTACAGAGGCAGAGAGCACAGAGGAAGCTACTGGCGACGCTTCAGAGACAGAAGCAGTTGAGACAGAAGCTCCTGATTTCTCTAACGATGGTAAGGTTCTCAACATCCAGTGCTGGAACGACGAGTTCGCTAACAGACTTAAGGATCACTATCCAGGATATGAGGCTAACGATCCTGACGATGCTACAGCAGGTGGAAAGATCGGCGACATCGAAGTTAAGTTTACTGTAACTCCTTCAGATGACAACGCTTATCAGAACAACCTCGATGCAGTTCTTCCAGAGAACGGCGATGCAGCAGATGATGAGAAGGTTGATATCTTCCTCGTAGAGGCAGACTATGCACTTAAGTATGTAAATACTCCACTTGCTATGCCTGTTGCTGATCTTGGTATCGATGTTGACAAGGAACTTGCTAATCAGTATCAGTACACAAAGGACGTTGTTACTGATAAGGATGGAAACCTTAAGGGTGTTTCATGGCAGGGATGTCCTGGAGTTCTTATCTACAACAGAGAGGCTGCTAAGGAAGTTCTTGGTTCTGACGAGCCAGAGAAGGTTCAGGATGCTGTTAAGGATTGGGATACATTCAATGCTACAGCTAAGACAATGAATGAGAAGGGATATAAGATCACAGCTACAGCTAATGATTCATTCCGTGTATTCTCAAACAACGTTTCATCACCATGGGTAGTTGATGGAAAGATCACAATTGATGATAACATCAAGAAGTGGGTTGATATGTCAAAAGAGCAGGTTGATGCTGGTTATACAGGAACAGCTGATCTTTGGTCAGATGACTGGAACAAGGGATTCTATCCAGATGGAAAGGTATTCTGCTACTTTGGACCAGCTTGGCTGATCAACTTCTGTATGAGTGCTGATGATCCTGAGTCAATCGCCGGAAAGGGCGGCTGGGGAGCAACAACTGGTCCTCAGGGCTTCTACTGGGGTGGTACATGGATCTGTGCAGCTAACGGTACAGATAACCCTGCACTCGTTGCTGATATCATCAGAAAGATGACAACAGATGAAGATGTTATGACAGAAATCGTTAAGGCTGATAGTGATTTCGTTAACAACAAGCCAGCTATGGAAGCTGCAGCTACAGATGACAGCTTTGCATTCGACGTACTTGGTGGACAGAATCCTCTTGCTATGTTCTGTGAAGGAGCAGAGAAGATCGATCTTTCTAACATTTCAGAGTATGATCAGGGATGTAATGAGTCATTCCAGGCAGCTATGAAGGATTACTTCGAAGGTAACGTAGATTCTTACGATGCTGCACTTGAGAACTTCTACAAGTCAGTTTCAGAGAAGTACCCAGAGCTTACATACTAAGATTCATTCTATGCTATTGCTTAGGTGGGCCGTCACTGGCCTAAATTAAAAAATTAATGCGTGCCTTCTTGGGCATAAAGTCTGAGAGGCACGCTTTAATTATCTTTATACACTATCAATAACAAGGTATAGCGGAGGTAGCTGAATGAATAATAAAAAAAATAGAAACGTTGTGCGCTATAACCGTTGGGGGTATTTCTTCTTAATTCCTTTTGTTGTAGTATTTATCACTTTCCAGCTTATCCCGCTGGTTAGTACTATTTACAACAGTTTCTTTGAACACTATTTCAAAAATGGTATTACAGAGGTTGGACCAACCTTTATTGGATTAGAAAATTATAAGTCACTGTTCGCTTCAGGCGGTGACGTCTTTAAATATTTTGGAAACACTATGATTATGTGGATCATGGGATTCATCCCACAGATCGTTGTTTCACTCTTACTGGCTGCTTGGTTCTCAGATCCTTCACTTAGACTTAAGGGTCGTCCATTCTTCCAGTCAGTTATCTACTTACCAAACCTTATTATGGCATCTGCATTTGCAATGTTATTCTTTACATTGTTCTCAGATTCAGGTCCTATAAACTCAATGCTTATGAGTTTTGGTTGGATTGACAAGCCGTTTAAGTTCCTTTCGAATACTACTAGTGCAAGAGTGCTTGTTGCATTCATGAACTTCCTTATGTGGTTTGGTAATACAACAATTCTGCTTCTCGCAGGTATGCTCGGTATCGATACATCCTATTATGAGGCAGCAGAGGTTGATGGTGCTACGTCAACACAGATATTCTTTAGGATAACACTTCCTATCTTAAGACCAATCCTTATATTTGTTATGATTACATCACTTATCGGTGGTCTTCAGATGTTCGATGTACCTCAGATTCTTACAAATGGTGAAGGTAGTCCGGTTAGAACTACTATGACACTTATTATGTACCTTAATAAGCACTTGTATAGTAAGAACTATGGTATGGGTGGTGCCCTTTCAGTTATTCTGTTCATAATTACTGGTATCTTGAGTGTTATTGTATTCAAGTTTAACCAGCAAGGTGATAAATAAAGGAGGGTGCTATGGAAGAGAAAAAACTTAGTGGAGTTGGTGTCCACACAAGACGAATTATTGCATATGTAGTACTTATCTTTGTAACAATACTTTGCTTATTCTGGTTTTATGTACTTTTTGTAAATGCTACAAGATCTAAAGCAGATCTTAATAAGGGATTTACACTTTTACCGGGTGGTAACTTAGGAAAGAACCTTTACAATCTGTTCCACAACAGTAACCTCCCAATAATCAGAGGTCTTTTAAACAGTTTGATCATATCACTTTGTACAGCTGGTCTTAGTACATATTTCTCAACTATGACAGCTTTCGCAATTCATGCATACGACTTCAAGCTTAAGAAGATTATGTTTACATTTATACTTGCTATCATGATGATTCCTACACAGGTTACAGCTCTTGGTTTCATTAACTTACTGAGAAAAATCAACCTTATGGATTCATTTATACCACTTATCGTGCCTGCAATCGCAGCACCTGCGGTATTCTTCTATATGAAGCAGTATATGGAGGCAAACATACCTCTTGAACTTATGGAATCAGCCAGAATAGACGGTGCGGGAGAGTTCCTGATATTCAACAGGATTGCACTTCCTCTTATGAAGCCGGCTATCGCTGTACAGGCTATCTTCTCATTCGTTACAAGCTGGAATAACTACTTCACTCCAGCACTTGTACTTAAGTCAGATAATAAGAAGACACTGCCTATACTTATAGCTACACTTAGATCAGCAGACTTCCTGAAGTTCGATATGGGTCAGGTTTACATGTTTATCGCTATGTCAATCCTGCCTGTTATCGTAGTTTATATCTTCATGGCTAAGAACATCGTTGCTGGTATGACAGTAGGAGCTGTTAAGGGTTAATGATTTTATAAAACTAATATGCAATTTAAATCTCAAATGTCGGTTCTCCGGCATTTGAGATTTTTTTTTCTTGATTCTTGTAACATGGATTATATAATTCTTGAAACATAGAGTTTATAATTCTTGAAACATAGAGTTTATAATCGTTTGCAATAAATAGGTATATAAAGTATAATATCGGAGTGGTAAATTCATTTAGGAGTTAAGTTATGCAGGGTAATAATACAGTAGAGAAAAAAACTTCAAAGAAAAGTACTGTAAAAGATAAAGTAGAAGACAAAGTAAAAGATAAAGTAAATGATAAAGTAAATGAAGAAGCAGTTGTAAGTAGTGGTACTGATGGAGTGGAGAGCACAGAAAGCGCAGAGAGCGCAGCTGAAAGATCTCAGGATAAGTATCAAACGACTGAAGAAAAAAAAGAACGTCCTACAAGATCCAGAAGATTCTTTATTGGAATGGACAAATTCGGTGATCTTTTCTATCTGAATATTCTTTTTATTCTTACGTCTATACCGATTATTACAATAGGTGCTTCCTTTACAGCACTGTATACTGTTACAAACAAGATGGTTGATGATGACGAGCCACCTGTAAAGGATTGTTATTTTAAGGCTTTTAAAGAGAATTTCAAGCAGGCAACTATTCTTTGGATAATAGATCTGATTATTTTTTATCTTATGTATCTTCAGTATCAGTATGTGATAATGTATAAAACAGATGCTGCAAAGATGCTGTTTGTAGCGCTTGGATTTGAATTTATATTTATGGCATTTGCGGTTCCGCTTCAGTTTCCTCTTGTTGCGAGGTATATCAATACAACAGGCAAAATGTTTTTAAATTCACTTATCCTTTCGCTTGCAAACTTTACTGTATGGTTCAGGATGTTCTTCCTTTGGACATTCCCTGTTATGATATTTTATGTAAACCCAAAGATTATGTATTATATCTGGTTCCTATGGCTTCTTATTATGATAGCAGTGACTGCTTATGCCTGCTCGCTGTTCCTAAAGAAGTTTTATGCTAAGCTGGAGAAACCGAAGGAGTAGTAAACATTATGTACTTGAGGCTGATCAGGAATTATTTTCAACAGCCGGAAAGAGCTCGTCCAGTGGGACATTTAGTATATGAGATAGCTTATAAGCATTGATAATAGAAGGCATGGCATCAAGGGATTCGTAGTAACGAATCATTCTGACACTTATGCCTGAGATATCAGCCAGTTCCTGCTGGCTGATTTTTCTTTGTTCTCTTATCGGTTTTAGATTGGAAACTATTTCAATCATTGTAGTGTGCCTCAACATCCAATACATTCACATTCAATACTTTCAACATCCAATACTTTAAAGTACCTGTCCGTATATTCTGAAATCACTGTTATCACTTACATCTATAGGTTTATACTTCTTGTTAAGGGAGATGAGTCTAAGTCTTCCTCCATTCATATCAAGCTTCTTACAGTATGCCTGACCGTCCAGATAGAAGATTCCGATATCTCCGTTATTTAGCTGAGTTGTTTTCTTAACCCATATGATCTGACCGTCCATAAACTTAGGAGTCATACTGTCTCCGTTGATTCTAAGAGCGAAGTCAGCATTTCTTGGAACGTTAGGCGGTACCTCGATCATTTCATAATAGGAATTATCAAGAAATTCACCGGTACCTGCTGAAACCGGCAGTTCGTAAAGTGGGAGAGTGCGGTGAAATTCTATTACATTTTTAGTCTTGATCCTCAGGCTGTATTTTTTACTTTCTTTTAGAAGCTCAGCATATTCACGCACCTTTTCCTTGCCTGTCTCATTCAGTCCGTTTGTCAGCTCGTCGGAGTTCTCATCGATAAAGGTTCCATAGATATCCTTTATTCCGTATATCTGGCAAAGTGCGAGAAGCTGAACAGCATTTGGTGTAGCCATTCCTTTTTCCCATGCACTTATTGATTTATTTTTAGTGGACAGCCCCATAGAGGTTAGTTTTTCGGCAACCTCCTGCTGTGAGAGATGGGCTGCTTTTCGGTTTGCCGCAAGCTTTAAACTTATCTCATACATTTTAAATCTCCATATACAGTGATTTGTAGTCATAAGGCCGATATGCTTTTTATAAACAAAGATGTATTTTGGCGCTTATGCCATAACACTAATATAATACAAGTGAACTTCAAAATCAATCAAAAATCTAATATGAATAGAAAAAAGGCAAAATCTTGCTGTTGAATTCTAAACAAAACAGAATTATAGTGTAAATAGTAAAAGAAAGAAAAGTTATACATGAACAATAATCACAAATAAAAGGCGGGTGAGATAAATGGGATATAATCAGTTCAAGGTATATGTAAATGTAAATGCTCAGTTTACTGAGAGTGGTGAGGTTATTCCGAAGTCAATTATATGGACGGATGGGGTGACCTATGAGATAAACAGGATAATAGATGTAAGACGCGCTGCATGTCTCAGGGCTGGCGGAAGAGGAATACGCTTTACCTGTATAATTGATGGTAATGAAAAGCATCTTTACTATGAGGATGGAAAGAAGTGGTTTGTTGAGTCGGCATAATAATACTCTCCTCAAAAGAGGAGAGTATTGCAATTCTTTATTTAGCGTCTTTTATTTACAATCATTTATTCTACTTCTTCGTATTCGGCCAGCTCTATAAGGTCGTCTTTGCTTTCTTTGAAGCCTCTCTTCAGATAGTGTTTTCCGCCATCTATATAAATCGCTCCACATGAACATCTTACAACCTTACATCTTGACTTAGATTCAATGATGTCCCCACATTTACGGCACTGAGCCGCATTTCTTTTAATCTTCTTCATGCCCTTCTCCTTTTATGTTAGTATTAATCGATAGCCGCCGAGTCCCCCTAATCACTGCTTGTGATTTTCTCGTCTGAATTAAGTATATAACGTATTTTTTCTTTATTCAAGCCTTCGCCTATAACAATAAAAAGTTCCTGTCCCATGGCGATAGGGCGTATGTTTATTTCACTTTTTGTGGCATTAATCTCAAGCCATGTATCAGCGTCTTTTTTAATGAAGCCCTTTAGACGGATGATGTCTCCGGTCTCCGGATCCTCAAATATCTGCCTGATGGTATTTTCCAGTTCGCTCACAGGAACCTTAACATGAAAGAAGAAGCCTGAGTCAAATGTATCACCGCCGTAAGGCTTATGCTCGCCTGGTGTTCCCGCCGTAAGATACCTCGGCATATCACCTGAGTGGTAGCCGCTTTTTTTTATT
The DNA here is from genome assembly GCA_902774725.1 of uncultured Lachnospiraceae bacterium. Lineage (GTDB taxonomy): Bacteria > Bacillota > Clostridia > Lachnospirales > Lachnospiraceae > Eubacterium_Q. Next base: position 12,870 of record CACYJP010000018.1, on the reverse strand, counting down.
GACTCAAAATCACTGTCAGTTATCTCGCCCAGTCTCCAGAGATAAAGCTTATCAAAGCGTCTGTTACATTTGTACTTCTCGAGACAGCTGTTTATATATGTGAGATTGTTTGTGAGATTGTTTTTGAGATTGTCTGAGAGATTGCAGGCAAGATTGTCTGAGAGATTACCCGAGGCTTCGTCAGCTGATTTGCGAAGCTTGCTTACTATTACAGTACCTGCTTTGGCCACCTGAGAGGTGAAGATATACTCTGCCTCGCCGGATAGCTCGGAGGAGATACCGTCCTCGATGATCGTTATAACGCTTCCCATTTCGTACCATCTGTCCAGAGGCTCCTCGTAGAGAAGGTCATAGAATTCATCCACATCGAAGATGCCGGACGGCTCAACGATTACGTGGTCGTACTTAGCCATAGCAACAGTAATAAGCTTTGTTTTCAGCCTGCGTTTTGTGCAGTCTGCGTCGCCGCCGATAACCATCTCCAGATGGCAGCTGTCGCTTAAGGTATCACCCAGAAGCATACGATCTACATTTATCGCACCATAATCATTTACTATTATGGCAGTCTTTAGTCCCTGCCTTGCAAGGTAGGTCGCATATTCTTTTATAAATGTTGTTTTTCCGGAGCCTAAAAATCCGGTGATAAGATCTACTCGAGTCATATTTCCCTATTCCTGATTGTCTTTATTGTTTCTATTCCTGCTCGTCCCATAGAAAATCAGTTCCGATTATATCTGCACCATAGGCGTTAATTCTCGCTTCCTCGGCGGGATCATTTACCGTAAATACAAAGCTCATAAGAGTGCTCTTTTCAAGAGCCTGAGCAGTCTGCTGGTCATAGACATCCTTGGCTACACTGAAGGAGCTGACACCATTATCATCGCAGTAGTGAATAAAGTCGATTGGTTTACATAATTCTCCTTCGCGCTTCTCGTTGGAATTATAATAGAAGTTGATCAGAGGAAAATCATAGACCTCCTTTACTGCATTTAGCATCTCTATAGTCTGGCCACCCACAACCATACGTCCGAGAACATCTCTCAAAATCGCGTCCTCTTCATCAGCAGTTAGGCCGACTGAAAGCTCCCTCACCTCTTCGCGAGTTTCATTTAAAACAGCAGAGTAGTAGGCCTTTGTATCCTCGAAGGAACGTTCGCCGCCATCAATCATAACGAACATATCCTTATGCTCGGCCATAAAACCAACGAGCTCCCTGAAGCTTGTCGCCTTGTACTTCTTCTGAATCCTGAAGCCCATAAATGTCTCATAGTCGCATAGATGCTTATCAGCAGAGGAGGCATCCGTCGTGGAAGAATCAATCAAAGAAGAATCAGTCAAAGAAGAATCAGTCATAGATGCTTCTGCCATAGAAGAATCAGCCTTAGAGGAGCTGTCGAAAGGATAATCCTGACCGAGACGATCCTTCCAGTCTGACTTCGTCCATACATTTCCCTGTCCGCTGTGAGCAAGCACCAGCCTTCCGTCGCTTGTGAAGGAAACATCTGCTTCAAAAAGTCTGTAGCCCTCGGCGTATATAAGTCTGAGCGGGTCTATACTATTTATGTAATTATCCGTGCCATTCATGCCGCCGAGCGCGTGGATTATGTACTTCTGCGATTCTACAGTCTTTCGATACCGTTCAGCGTACTCCTGTTTTTCGGAGTCTGAGAAGCCGGCCGGCTTTTCAATAGCTGAGCTGCTTTGTTCAGTGATTGAAGCAGTTTTCTCTTGTTTGTTCTTAACGGATTTCTTCGGCATCATCAGATATATGACAAGAACCGAGGTCGCAGCAAGCATGATAATCAGCGCTGTATATAACATTTTTTTCAAATAATCATTTTCCATAAGGACTATTCTAACACAAAAATAAAAAAATTTTAAAATAAAAAAAGGATTTTAAAAAGAAATGTATAATAACACCTTGGACGGATTTTTCAGAGCCGTTCATAGCTTTTCCGGGGGGATTCTCAGAAATGTATTACTCAGACGAGATAGTCGAAGAGGTGCGCCTTGCAAATGACATAACTGAAGTCATTTCGGAGTACGTTGGTTTAAAAAAGTCGGGCAATTCGTATAAATGCTGTTGCCCTTTTCATAGCGAAAAAACACCGTCCTTTACAGTAAGCAGGGAGAAACAGATGTATCACTGCTTCGGATGCGGAGTTGGTGGAAATGTATTTACATTTGTAATGAAGTACGAAAATTATACATTTCCCGAAGCGATAGAGTATCTGGCAAAAAGGGCGGGCATTTCTCTGCCTGAGCAGGAGATGACTGAGGCTGAGAAGAAGAAGCAGTCCTGGAAGTCCATGCTCTATGAGGTAAATAAAAGTGCAGCTGCTTACTTTCATTATCTTTTGACGAAGACGGAAAGGGGTAAGCTGGGCTATAAGTATTATAAGGAACGTGGCTACACGGATGAAACGATAGCAAAATTCGGACTCGGCTATGCAGATATATATAGGGATGATCTGTACAGGTACTTAAAATCAAAGGGCTACAGCGGCGAGCTGATGCGGGCTGCCGGACTTGTAAAGTTCGATGAGAAGGATGGACCACAGGATAATTTCTGGAACAGAGTCATGGTCCCGATAACCGATATAAATGGTAAGATTATTGCGTTCGGCGGAAGAGTGCTTGGAGATGCGAAGCCGAAGTATATCAATACAAAAGAGACAGATATCTTCAATAAGAGAAGAAATCTTTTCGCAATGAATATCGCAAGGCATAGCAAGCGAAAGGGCGTGATCCTTTGCGAAGGCTATATGGATGTAATTGCCATGCATCAGGCTGGCTATGATAATGCTGTAGCTTCGCTGGGAACTGCATTTACCGAAGGACAGGCCGGACTCATCAAGAGATATACCTCAGAAGTTTATCTCGCATATGACAGTGACGAGGCAGGAACCAATGCTGCAATGAAGGCGATAGGAATCCTGAGAGGCCTTGATATGTCGCAGAAGGTTATTGACCTGAGTCCGCATAAGGATCCTGATGAGTTTATCAAGTGCGAAGGACTTGAGGCCTACGACGAACGGGTAAGAAATGCGATGCTCGGAAGGATGTTCGAGATAAAGGTGATCGAGAAGGATTTCGACCTGAATAATCCTGAGGAGAAGACGCGGTTTATGAAGGCGGCAGGCAGACTGCTTGCCGGAATAGAGGATAAAACGGAGAGATCTAATTATATAGATACGGTTGCCTCTAAATATTATGTAAACCGAGATGAGCTTGCAAGAATAGTGACTGAGGTTGGTCTGGCAGGACTTGCAGAGAGCAGCCTTTCAGAAGGAATCGGCAGGGAAGAGCCTGAGGAAATCCCGAGACGTGTTCAGAACAGAGGAAAGAAGGAAGTTAATCCTGCAGAAGAAAACGAGAAGTATCTGCTGACACTAATGGTAAATGAACAGTATCTGTTCGATAAGCTTGCAAAGGTCATATCTGAAAAGGACTTTACTGAGGATGTTATCAGCGGTGTTGCCAAAACAATTTTTGAGCAGTACAGAGAAAAGGGTGAGGTTGTTCCGGCAACGATACTAAGCAGTTTTCCGGATACTGAGTCTCAGGAAAAAGTAAGTGAGATATTTACCAAGGATTTTGAGTTTGATACAACACCATCCATACTGGAAAAGGTGATCACGGACCTTGTCATCAAAATAAAGATGAATAATATAGATAAGGCACTAAAAAGCGGAGAGAGTATAAGTCAGATAGAGCTGGCAAGAAAGAAGAATGATATCCGCAAGATCAAAATAAAGCTATAGAAAAGAGGTTAAATTATGGCAAAGAGAAAGACAAAGAAGGAGCTTGAGGCAGAAAAGCTTGCAGCACAGGAAGCAGCAGAAATGGCAGCTGCAGAGGAGAATCAGGACGAATTCGAGGATGATATGGAGGAGGGACTCGCTGATCAGCCTATCATAGATGAAGCAAATGCAAATGCAGCTGACAATATGACAGATGAGGAAAGAGAAAAACTCTTCGACAGCAAAATGAAGGATCTTCTGAAGATAGCAAAGAAGAAGAGTAACGTCCTTCGTGATGATGATATCGTTGATATCCTTAAGGATGTTCCTACACTCCTTACCCCGGACTATCTTGCAAAGGCTCTGGAGTTTTTTGAGAATAACAAGGTCGAGGTTTTAAATATCACTGACGATGATGATATCGATGACGAGGATATCGAGTTTGAGCTTTCCGAAGAGGAAGAGATAGATCTCGAGAAAATCGATATGTCGGTTCCTGAGGGCGTAAGTCTTGAGGACCCTGTAAGAATGTACCTGAAGGAGATCGGAAAGGTGCAGCTCCTTACAGCTGATGAAGAGATAGAGCTTGCAAAGAGAATGGAGAAGGGTGACGAGGATGCAAAGAAGCAGCTCGCTGAGGCAAACCTTCGTCTTGTAGTCAGTATTGCAAAAAGATATGTCGGACGTGGAATGCTTTTCCTTGATCTTATCCAGGAAGGAAATATGGGTCTTATCAAGGCAGTAGAGAAGTTCGATTATCGTAAAGGATATAAGTTCTCTACCTATGCAACATGGTGGATAAGACAGGCTATAACAAGAGCGATTGCGGATCAGGCAAGAACTATCCGTATTCCTGTTCATATGGTTGAGACAATAAATAAGCTTACAAGAGTATCAAGACAGCTTCTGCAGGAACTTGGACGTGAACCAAGTCCGGAAGAGATAGCAGAGGAGATGGATATTCCTGTAGACAGAGTAAGAGAGATACAGAAGATATCTCAGGAGCCTGTTTCACTTGAGACACCTATCGGTGAGGAGGAGGACAGCCACCTTGGAGACTTCCTTCCTGATGATGATGTACCTGCACCTTCAGAGGCAGCGGCATCAATGATCCTTAAGGAACAGCTGGTTGAGGTTCTTGGTACTCTTACAGAAAGAGAGCAGAAGGTTCTGAGACTCAGATTTGGACTTGATGATGGTAGAGCAAGAACTCTTGAAGAGGTTGGTAAGGAATTCAACGTAACACGTGAGCGTATCAGACAGATAGAGGCTAAGGCTCTCAGAAAGCTGAGACATCCAAGCCGTTCACGTAAGCTTAAGGAGTTCCTTGACTAATTATTATTAAATGAGTTATTTGACTGATGATTAAACAAGGAATCTCCGAGATGCAAATCTTAAAGGAGTTCTCTGATCGATGAATATAAAACTCTCGAAAAGAATGAAACTGATAGCTGATATGGTAACACCCGGAAAGCGTGTTGCCGATATCGGCTGTGATCACGGCTATGTATCTATTTATCTCGTGGAGCAGAAAAGGTCTGAACACGTGATAGCGATGGATGTAGCCAAAGGACCACTTGAAATAGCAAAGAAGAACATTATGAGTAGCGGACTGTCTGGTAAAATAGACGTCCGTCTTTCTGATGGGTTTGATGCTCTTGAAGCGGGAGAAAGTGATGAGGTAATAATAGCCGGAATGGGCGGAAATCTCATAATTGATATCCTTAAAAGAGGTTTACATAAGATGAGCGCCGGCTATGAGCTTGTACTATCACCTCAATCAGATGTTCCGCTTGTAAGAAGCTTTCTCAGGGAGAATGGCTTTGTTATAAAGGATGAGGAAATGCTTGTGGAGGATGGTAAGTATTACAATATCATCAAAGCAGAGCTTTCTGAGATGGGAGTAAATACAGAAACAGAAAATAAGGAAAACGACAGTGCTGAGGATAAGCAGCTTATTCTAAACGATACATACGGGGAAAAGCTTATAGAAAAGAAGCATCCTGTACTAAAGGATTATCTGGAAAAGCAGATGGAGAAATACCAAGGGATATTCTGCAGACTTTCAAAGAGTCCGGGAGAAGGCGCGGTAAAAAGGTTATCAGAGATAAGCTCAGAGCTGAGTGATATGGAAGAGGTTATGAAGCAGCTTTGAAGCTGATTTGAAGAGGTTATGAAGCTAGTTAAATAATATGAAGCGGGGTATGTATATGGGAAAAGATAAAACTATAAAGATAACTGTACAGCTGGGAGATGGGGAAAAAACATTTGATGCCGACAGGGGAACAGACCTTATAGAAGTGGCTAAAAGAGCCGGTCTAAAGGATATGGTTGTTGCAAAGGTTAATGGCCGTCTTAGAGAACTTGCATATAAATTAAATAATGATGCAACAGTTTCCTTCCTTTCTGCAACTACAGATATAGGGTTCGATCTTTATAAGAGAAGTATTTCTATGCTGATGCTCAAGGCCGCAAGGGATGTGATAGGCGGTGGCGAGAGTGATTACAGGATAGAAATTATGTATTCACTTGGAAGCGGATTTTTCTGTAAGCTGATAGAAGGAAAGAAGGATATTAAGCTTACAGATGAACTGATCGATGCCATCAGATCAAGGATGAAGGAACTGGTAGAGCAGGATGTGAAGTTCGAGAAGAAGATATGCAATACCAGAGGAATGCGTGAAAAGTTCATAGAAAGAGACCTTCCTGCAAAGGCACTTCTTCTGAAATACAGACGTTCTTCAAGACTCAACATATATGAGCTGGATGGTTATGAGGATTATTACTACGGATATATGGTTCCTTCAACAGGGTGCCTCAAGGCATTTGACCTGGTGAGACATGATGATGGATTTGTTCTTGTAATTCCGAAAAAGGGAACGATGGAACTTCCTTCTCCATACAAGGTAGAGAAGAAGCTTTACGAGGCAATGAGTGGTGCTGAGAACTGGGGAAATCAGATAGGTATCAACTATGTCGGTCAGCTGAATGATGCGATAGTAGCAGGAAGAACAAATGATCTGATACTTATTCAGGAAGCTATTATGGAAAAGCAGATAGCGGATATAGCCGCTGAGATAGTTAAGAATGATAAGAGGATCGTGCTTATTGCAGGTCCATCCTCATCCGGCAAGACTACATTTTCCAACAGACTCAGTGTTCAGCTGAGAACTATGGGAAAGAAGCCACATCCGATAGCTATGGATAACTTCTTCAAGGAAAGAGAAGAAACCCCGAGAGGTGAGGACGGCAATTACGATTTTGAGTGCATCGGTGCGATGGATCTGGAGCTTTTTAATGGGACTATGACAAAGCTTCTAAATGGCGAAGAGGCTGATATGCCGGTCTTTGATTTTATAAACGGAAAGAAGATATTTGGCAAAAATATGCTCAGACTGGGAGCGGATGATGTCCTTGTGGTTGAAGGAATTCACGCTCTTAATCCTAAGTCGACCTATTCGCTTCCGAAGGAGTCCTGCTTCAAGATATATATCAGCGCACTGACGCAGCTGAATATCGATGAGCATAACAGGATTTCCACAACAGACACGAGACTGCTGAGAAGAATAGTCAGAGATGCGAGAACGAGAGGACACAGTCCTGAAAGAAGTATTTTCCTTTGGGGAAATGTACGAAAGGGCGAAAATGAGAATATATTCCCTTATCAGGATGAAGCGGATGCGATGTTTAATTCCGCGATCATATATGAGCTTTCAGCGATAAAGGTGTTTGCAGAACCGCTTCTTTTCAGTGTTTCAGAGGATTCAGAGGAATATTATGAGGCAAGAAGATTACTTAAGTTCCTTGATTATTTCCTGGGAATTGATGTACAGAGTGTACCGCAGAATTCTCTAATGAGAGAGTTTATCGGTGGGGGATGCTTTGATATCTGACAGGCAAGGCGGCCTTTATTGACACAAAAAAAAGCGAGCAGAACTATAAGCCGGGTTATGTCGAGGGTGATCATCTATCTAGACTGTATATCGCTATACAGCTCAAGCAACCTACCTGAAGCTCGGCGGGCAGCGTCAACGCTTCGTCTTGGTCTTGCTTCGGATGGGGTTTACAATGCCCTGTCTGTTACCAGCCAGGCGGTGAGCTCTTACCTCGCCATTTCACCCTTACCCGTAAAACGGGCGGTATACTTTCTGTTGCACTTTCCTGTGAGTCACCTCAACCGGACGTTATCCGGCATCCTGCCCTATGAAGCCCGGACTTTCCTCACGGACGAATAAATCGTCCCCGCGATCACCTATTCTACTCGCTGGATGGAAATTGTAACATAAAAGAGGAGTCACTTCAAGAAAGAAAAGACGGGAAAAAAAAGAAATGCTGAGATGAAGCAGAAAAAGCAGAAGAAGGCAGAAGAAGCAGAAGAAGCTAAGAAGAAAAGATGAAAAGATGAAAAGATGAAAAGATGCAAAGAATGATAAGTATTTAATGGAGGGAAGCAGTACAATGAGTATGTCACCGTTTTATTTGGTTCGGTCGTAAGAGCGGCAGATGATGATTTTGCCATCACGCCAAGTATAAAGAAAAATGAAAACTGTTATGTCTTTAATATCGAGGTGAAGAATAAGGGCAAGGCGTTTGATGGTCGTGTTGTCGTTATGAATAAAGGATATTATTCAGGCTATACTGGTTATAGCAAGAAGCTTAGCATTGCATCAGAAGCTACGGAGTATGTTTCAATAAATGTACCGGTTTCCGGTACAGATGTAGGCTCGGTTTTTTATATCTATATCTGTGATAATAGTGATGAGATTGTATATAAGGAAAAATTTACCGGTATACAGGAGTATGTAGGAATAAAAGATACAAGTGGAGACGAAAGCAGAGTGAGAAGCAATCTTGATCTCTATGACATAGAAACATATCAGGGTTATATGGATGAACCTGCCGGAAAGCTGTCGGGAGTTATATCTATACTGATCGTACTCTATGTTGCTCTCGTCGGACCGGGACTGTATCTGATATTAAAAGCGATAAATAAGAGAGAGCTTTTGTGGATAGTAATACCTGGAACAACTCTTGTTTTTGTACTTATCATGTTCCTTATGGGACTTAGCTCCAATGCAAAGGGTGAAAGTGTAAAATCAATAGATATGACCAATTACGTGAGCAAAAAACAGGAGGCATATATATTTGGGTATGCTTCATCACCTCAGAAGTGGTCGATAAAAACGAAGGAGAACTATGTCATCGGAAGTTCATTGGAATCAGGTTATTATGATGCTGATATTGATAAGTTAAGGGTGGAGATAGAAGAGGGGATGAACAACATGATCCTGTCGTATACTCCAAATAAGACATATAAAACGGTATGCTATGAGCTCGAGTCTGCAAAGCCGATAAAAGGAGCTATAAGTATCAAGCTGGATAAGTCAGATCCAAGTAAGCTGAATGTAAAAAATGATACCGGATATGATCTTGACTATTTGTATGTTTCTACCTATTCCGGCTATGAAATCCTTGAGAATGTAAAAAACGGAGAAGAAAAAAGTGTAAATTGTTTTTCAATAAGCGGACAGCGCGGCAGTGTATATAATAGAAATGAAATAGAAAGGGATTGTATAAGACCTGCATATGAGGAGAATAATTATAATGAGGCTTCAGAGCTTGCGGCTATGTTAATTGGAATTGAGGCGTCCTTTAATGGAGAAGAAGAAGCCATCGCTTGTGGTATAACAAAAGGAAACAGATTAACTGACAAGAATGACTTATCGTATAAATGCTTCTATGATGCAAGTTTAATGTATCCAAGAGAAGATTACTAGGGAGGAGGACCGTATATGTTATATATAGAGAATTTGTTTAAAAACTACGGTCGTTTCCCGGCTGTAAGAGGGCTTACGCTCAGAGTTCCGAAGGGTGATCTGTTTGGATTTGTCGGTCCTAATGGAGCAGGAAAGACTACAACTATGAGAATAGTATGCGGACTTCTCAGGGCTACCGCTGGAACCGTTACTGTGGACGGAATAACAAGAGGTCTGAATAATAGTGATGTAAAGGATCTGAAAAGAAGAATAGGTTATGTACCTGACTTCTTTGGTGTGTATGATAACCTGAAGGTTTCAGAATATCTGGAATTCTATGGCTCATGTAATGGTATGTTCTATAGAGATATAGAGGAAGCATCAAACAGACTTCTTGATCTCGTAAAGCTTTCGGATAAGAAGGATTTTTACGTTGATTCTCTTTCACGTGGTATGAAGCAGAGACTCTGCGTTGCAAGAGCGCTTATGAATGAACCTCCACTACTTATTATGGATGAGCCATCATCCGGACTTGATCCGACGGCAAGAGTAGAGATGAAAGAGCTTCTTATGAATATCAACTCTATGGGCAAGACTATAATGATAAGCTCACACATACTTTCCGATATATCAGAGATGTGTAACTCAATAGGAGTTATGAATATGGGACAGCTGGTAGCAGCAGGAAAACTGGAGGATATCCTTAAAATGGGAACGGACATGAGCCGTCTTATCATTCAGTACAGAGGTTATCCTGAGGCGGTTATGAATGTTATAAATGCATTTCCTGATGTAAGGATTGTATATAGCAAGGAAAATGAGATAACACTCAGCGGAGTGCCTGATGATACACTTAGCAATCAGATAGTGATGGCACTTATGAATCAGGGAATAATTATCAGTTCCTTCCGTAGAGATGAGAAGAATCTCGAAAACCTGTTTGTAAATCTGACAGGAGGTATGAGCGCATGATGAAAGCAAGAGTAAATCCAATAGTAGGAAAAGATCTGAAGGTTACATCCAGAAGTATGAAATATTCCTGGAGCCTGTTTGCGTATGAAGGCGTTCTGACAATTGCATTTTTGCTTACAATGCTGGCAAACGATTCTATGACGAGATATTCCGGACCTCAGATAACCAGTGTATATAGAAACTATAGTTCGTTTTTCCCTGTAGTAGGAATATTTCAGCTGATAATAATCGGTCTCATCATTCCTGTTATGACAGCAGCTGCTATTTCCGGAGAACGTGAAAAGAAAACGATGGATGTTCTTTTAACCACATCAATCAGTGCATCCTCTATAGTTATCGGAAAGCTTGCTTCGGCAGTAATAAGAGTAATGATATTTGTCTTTGCAAGTGTTCCGCTTATGGCTATATCCTTTATAATCGGTGGAATACCGTGGAGGGTGCTTATAGAGTATATAATACTTGCGTTTATTTACGCGTGCTTCTCCGGCAGTATAGGTATCTTTTGTTCATCAGTATGTAAGAAAACAATTACATCGGTTGTTTTATCCTATGTTATCTATTTTGGTATCTATGCCGTTACCTATGTCCCTTCACTTGTGGTCGCACTTACGGGGGCGGGCAGAGATGGAGTACTCACAACAATGCTTCTGGAGCTTATAAATCCGGTTCATACATTTATCATATTCTTTACAGACAGGCTTTCCGGCGTATCGCTTGGAGAGCTTATGGGAAGAGATGGATTCTTCAGCGTCTGGTCATGGATATACAGGACAAATGTATGGCTTACGATTTCAGCTTTCTTCCAGATGGGTATAACGGCACTGTTTGTGCTTTTCTCATCAATTAGACTTAAGCCGGGAGAGAAGTAATAGTTAATTATTGAAAAAAGTAAATATGAATTAATAGAAAAAAATAAATGTGAATTAATGGGTTGACAATCAGTTAGATATCTGATACTGTGTAAAGCACAAACGAGGGAGTAGCTGGCAGATATCATATCTGTTCATACGATCGTCATCACAGTTGTTGTAGCAGTATAGCTTACAACGATTCGGTTTATGAGTAATCAGCGAGACTTATTTGCAGTTTTTTTGCTGCGAATAGGGCTCGCTTTTATTTTGTGCTTGACAAATCAATAAACCGAGCATATAGTATGTAAATGTGAATATATGAATGAATGTTCATATGTTAAAAGAAATTAAGGAGGGCATCATGTCAGAAGAAGAAAGAAAGTTTCTTGAAATAGTTGATCTTAAGAAAGGCTTTGGTTCAGGAGATACAAGACAGGAGGTTCTTAGAGGAATGAACTTTACTGTTGCAAAGGGTGAGTTTTGTGTACTGCTCGGACCTTCCGGTTCCGGTAAGTCAACCCTTCTGAACATAATAGGTGGTATTGATAATCCTGATTCAGGTTATATCTCAATTAATGGAGATAAGCTTGAAGAGATGGGAGAGAAGGGACTTACTCAGTACAGACGTAAGCATCTGGGTTATGTTTTCCAGATGTACAACCTGATTCCCAATCTTAATGTTAAGGAGAATATAGAGGTTGGAGCGTATCTATCAGATAATCCGCTGGATATAGACGACCTTCTGAAAACACTTGGTCTTTTTGATCACAGATACAAGCTTCCGAACCAGCTCTCGGGTGGACAGCAGCAGCGAGTTTCGATCGGAAGAGCGATAGTGAAGAATCCTGATATACTTCTTTGTGATGAGCCGACAGGTGCTCTTGATTACAACACATCGAAGGAGATACTTGCACTTATTGAAGAGGTAAATGAGAAGTACGGAAATACCATAATTATGGTTACACATAACGAGGCAATTAAGAATATGGCTGATCATGTTGTAAAGCTTCGTGATGGTGTTGTGAGACATAACAACATAAATGACAACAAAGTAACAGCAATGGAACTTGACTGGTAAACCTTCGGAGGAAGAAAGATGAAGAAGATAAAGAGTCCTCTTAAAAGACGTGTTACTAGAGAGCTTTTTGGAGAATGGCAGAAATATACAGTTATAGCACTTTTTCTCATACTGATGATCGGATTTATATCCGGTATGTTTGTTGCAAACCACAGTATGCTTACATCGGCCGAGAACAAAAAGAAAGAGTACAATCTCGAGGATGGATGCTTTGAACTAAACAAGAAGGCTGATGAGAAGCTGATCAGTGCTGTTGAAAAGGGTGAAAAGGCTGACATCAGGCAGTATTATCTAGATAAAGGCTATGAGGAGGCTGATAAGGAAGTAAAGAAGGTGGTTGATGAAAACCTTAAGGCCTCTATGGATGACAGAACATTTGCGGTATTTGCTGATAGTGAAGACTATCAGAAGGCTCTTGATGAGGCGAAGGAGGAAGCACATAAAGAAGTAGAAAAGGAAGTTAATAAGGA